>CBFDDS010000023.1:0-8764 GCA_965603625.1 Candidatus Woesearchaeota archaeon | reverse complement strand
AAAAATACCAAGAATCCGGCCAAGACCTGTCCTTTTTCTATTGACAGCCATTATTAAGCTAGGGGAGGCTTCTTTCTAATAACTTTCCAATAAAAACCTTTATATATGCTCTAATTTAATAATCTTTTTAATAATATTATATGAAGGGTGGTTTTTTAGATGGACAAGTCTTTTTTGAGGTTGGTATTCCTAACTATGCTTATAGTGTCAGCCCTGGGTTTCTTTGTTTATGCTGCAAATGATTTACAGTGTACTATTTTGGCGGGCAGCAGCTGTGACGATGCAAGGCTCATCGGGGTTGAGAATGATACAGGCGGCTTTGAAAATGCTCATGCCCAAAATCTCAGCTACACCACCTATGCTTATTCAGTGTGTTGTAACAACTCCAATGCCAGCATTAATATAACTGATGGGTGCCCTGGCAATGCAACAGTTCTGCAGCTCTCAGATGTCACCAATGCTCATGTTGAGATTGGCTCGAACAGTAACTACTCTGTTTCTGTCTGTCTCAGTAGCGACTGGAAGCACGTGGAGTGCGGCTATGTTTCTGGCAGCTGTGCACCGCCATATATTTGCGTGGTAAGCATGGCTAACAGCGAAGGCCCAAACACCACTAATGCTCATGTTGGAAACTGCTCCAATTATGATCAGAAAGTTTGCTGCAAGCTGGAGAACAAGGCCCCTGCTCCGCCACCGACCCTATACTATCCTGCCAATGGAAACACCTCTGTTTTTGAGAGGAGACCTAATTTCAACTGGAGCGCAACAACAGACCCTGACGGCGATTCTGTTGATTACAGCCTGAACCTTACCTGCGGCTCCTGCCCAGTCAGCTGTCCTAATGTTGATATCTCTGGCATCTCAACCACGAATTATACCCTCACCAGTGCTCTCTGTGTTGACCAGAGCTATAACTGGACTGTTAGTGCCTGTGATCCCTACGATGCCTGCAACACCTCTCTAATATGGAACTTCACCATCCTGAGCACTGCTGCAATTGAATTTATTATTAATGCTACTGGCTTTGGAGACATGACTAATAATGAGAATAATGACACAACAGATGAGAGCCCAACCCCTCTTGTTGCCAGGAATATAGGGAATGTTCTGGTTAATGTGACTGTTAATGCAACCACTTTCTTTGAGAGTGTTGATATGGACACATTATATTATCAATTCAAGTCAGAGGAGAATGAGAGTGGTAGTTATAACCAGAGCTGTTCACAGCACACTGCTTTTACTAACATGGACACCTCCCCCAAAACCCTGTTCTGCAACTTGACCTATGAGGTGGGCAATGATGAGGGGGAGTTGGAAATAAACATCACTGTTCCTCCTGCTGAGGGGGCTGGTTTTAAGAGTAGCTTTATAGAAGTGGCTACCATACAGACTGAATAAAATGAGAACAATGAGAACAAGAAACAAGTTAAGAGGAATTTTGGTATTTTTATCCTTGATTGTCCTTTTTTTACTAAGCCCTCTTCTAGTGAGTGGAATCGGTGTGAGTCCGGGCAAGAAAACCCTGGATTTTCAGCCCAATAAGACAGTGGAGTTTAGCATAGCTCTAGTTAATACAGAGCAGAACACCTATGATGCTGGCCTGAGCGTGAGCGGCGAACTTGCAGATATCATCTTTTTTGAAAAAGACACCTTCTCTGTGACTTCTGATATGTATAGGATTCCTTTCAAGGTAATTATAAAATTTCCGTCAGAGTTAGAACCGGGAATTCGAAAGGGGATTGTTAAAATAACCCCTCGGATACAAGGGCCGGGAAATAATGTCTTTGCAGCTTATGTATCCCCTCGAGCCCTAATACATGTAAGGGTTCCTTTCCCAGCAAAATATGCTGTTGTTAATTTAGTAGTGCTGGAAGTGGATGAAGGCACTCCTGTACCTATTTACCTTGAATTTGATAATCTTGGTTCAGAGGATATATCAAGAGCAGGAGGCAGCATAGAGATATCTGACCCGGATAACAAACCCATAGGCACTGTAGATGTGCCTGAGATCCAGGTTAGAAAGAATGTGCTGGGAAAAACACAGGCAAAACCAAGCCCTGTACTAAGAAGGGGGCTATACCACACAGTTGTAAATGCTTATTATGATGAAGTGAAAGAGGAAATAAGAACCAACTTCACCCTGGGAGAGCCGGTTTTAAGAATAAGAGAGGTGAAAACAAAAGAACTGGCTCTGAATGAGATTAACAAGGTTGTGTTCAGGGCTTATAATGATTGGAATACAAAACTCGCTGCCAAGGGATTCATAAAAATAAAAGACCGGCAGGATGAAATGCCTGATTTTGAACTAGGGGCAGATGAAGAAAAAGAGATAACAGGGTTTTTTGACACAACCGGCTTTGCTCCAGGAGAATATAATATGAGCCTTACTCTTACATATGCCAATCAGCTCAGAACAGAGGTTTTCTGGATAACCCTCTCAGAAGAAGCAAGGATTGAAGAAGAAAAGCCAACCCGCTCCCCTTTGATTTTGGCTCTGATTATAGTTGTAATTTTGATAATTCTCTTTCTCGTTGTATTTGAAATTAAGAAGAGAAAATCACTTAGAGAACGAAAACTTTAAATAGAACTCTTACAAGAGAAAGGTTATGGTAGTTCCACCTCCAGAACCATCGATTTTCAGAGGAACCCTTGCTTTTTTTGATAAGCTGGGAGTGTATGATGTTGTTCTTCCATTCTTATTAGTATTTACACTTGTCTATGCAATCCTTGAAAAAACAAAGATTTTTGGCACAGAGAAGTTTGAGGGCAGGGAGTTTTCCAGAAAGAACCTTAATGGAATGACTGCCTTTGTAATAGCCTTTTTTGTAGTGGCTTCTACGAGGCTGGTGGCTGTAATCAATGAGGTACTGGCAAGCACAGTATTACTCTTGCTCTTGTCTGTTTGCTTCCTCCTGCTTGTTGGGAGCTTCCACACAGGCAAAGAAGAGTTTTTCCTTAAGAAGCCCTGGAATCAGATATTCATGGTTCTTATGTTTATAGGCATTATCTTGATATTCCTGAATGCCCTTGGATGGCTCCAGCTTATTTATGAAGCCCTATTCTTCAGGTTTGACACGGTTACAGTGTCCTCAATAGTGTTTGTAATAATAATTGTAGGGGTTTTATTTTATATTACTAAAAGCCCCAAACCACCAGGTGGCGGTGAGGAAAAGAAAGAAAAATAAGCTTATCAAAAGTTATAAAAAGGTATTATACCAAGATTAAATTAACAAAGGAGGTTTGTGAAAAATGGCAATTGAACAGCTTGTATACCTACTTACATCCTGGGGTGTGGTGGAGTTTATACTTCCGTTTTTGCTGGTATTTGTAATAGTGTTTGCTACTCTGCAAAAGACAAAGATATTGGGTGAGGGTAAGAAGCAATATAATGTTGTTCTTGCTTTTCTGATGGGTCTGGCAGTTGTAATCCCCCACTTTTCAGGGTGGTACACTACCTGGGACCCAGTTATTGTGATTAATCAGGCCCTGCCCCAGGTATCTATAATTATAGTGGCAATTGTCATGTTGCTCTTGATTATAGGCGTATTTGGTAATGAGATAGACATTGCAGGCACCTCCCTCGCAGGATGGGTGGTAATTATTGCTATTATAGCTGTAGTGCTTATTTTCGGGACAGCAGTGGGATGGTTTACCTTGCCGTGGCTCCCATTTATACATGACCCGGAACTGCAGGCGCTTATTGTGATGATTCTTGTGTTTGGAATCATAATCTGGTTCATTACCAAGGATGAAAAAGATAAAGAGGGGAAGAGAGGCTTTGGTAAATTACTAGAAGATTGGGGCAAAGCCTTGAAAATTAAGGGAGCTAAATAAATCCTTAACCCTAAAACAAATTTTTTAATATTTTTTTAACCTTTTTTAAAATGGCGACCTTCATTGATGTAGGCTTATTAGAAAATTTTGGAGTTGTCTTTGTAATCCTCCTTGTATTCCTAATACTATTCGGGATACTGGAGTACACAAAGGCCTTCGGCGAGGGAAGAAGAGGCCTGCATGCAATAATTTCCTTGGTAGTTGCTCTTCTCTTTCTTGTATCCAACATTGCTACTGCAATGGTCAAGATGATGGTGCCCTGGTTCATGGTGATAGTCATCTTTATCTTTTTTGTACTCCTCTCTGTGAGGATGTTTGGACGTACAGAGTCAGATATACGCAAATTAATAGGAGACCCAAACGTGTATCCCTGGCTTATCATATTCGTGCTCCTGGTGCTCCTCTTATCCCTGGGCAATGCCTTTGGCCAGGGCTTGCTTGAGAGAGGAGAAGGCGCTGAGACACCAACTGACATTTCAGGGGGTGGAACCACTTCAGGCACAGGACTACAACCAGCCTCCCCCGGGACCACAAGCACGACTACCACTAGTTTCACCACTAACCTTCTAAACACCATAAGGCACCCAAAAGTATTGGGTATGTTATTCGTCTTTTTAGTGGGAATGTTTGCACTCTTATTTCTAACCAAACCAAATAAGTGACTAAATGAATTGAGAAAACTCTAATCTAAACTCTATCCTGGGCTTTTCTTAACCTTATCAGTAATCCTGCTAAGTTCATTAACATTCTCAGTGAATATTGGCAGAACCTTTGAGAAGACCTTTTCCATGGCCTTGATTTCTGCTCCTACTGCAAGGATATTCTTATCATACTCTCCTATCTTGCCAATGAGGGCTTGATGGACCTTGTCAAACTCCTCTTTTAATGTATCAAAGCGCTGCTCAAGCTTGCTTATCTTCATCTCAACGTCATTCTTCCACTCAACAATCTTGTTAATATCCTTAACAAGCTCCTCCCATTTCTCCTCTATAATGCTCTCTACTAGCTCCTCTACTTCCTCCTCTGTGGTTGCTACTCCGCCCACTGGTTCAGCATAGCCCTGGTTATACCCCGAAGCCCCGGCCATACCTGGTCCTGGTGGAGGAGGCGGGTCTCCAATCCCCGGGGAGCCGCTCACAAGGTCTGCCTGGTTTAAGGCATCAAAGATCTGGGTGGAAGAATAGCCATTTCTCTGCAGAGCCTGTACTATCTGGTTGTTATCCAAACCCTTGGCTCTCATAGCCTTTACCTGGTCAACAGGCATGTCTGCTGGTTTACTCCCAAAAGCCACCTTACACCTCTTTTACTACTTCTCCAGATGTTTATTAATATTTATTATAGTTGGGGATATATAAATGTTATTATAAATATTATAAATCTTGTGTCTTTCTTTTCTCTTCTAACAATTTGTTAAGCTCATTCCGGGTGATGAAGTTCATGGGTTGCCACATATCAATATAGCGCTCCATGATTTTTAATTCATTCTTACTGGCAAGATTCCCAAGCTCAGCCTTTATGAGGATGAGCTTGTCCTTTATGTCCTTCATCTCTCGCTTAACCTCAACCAGGTCCTCTGAAATCATCTTAATGTCATTTGTGACCTCTTTTTCAAGCTCTATCAGGTTCTGCTCAGAAACCTGGCCCTTGCTTCTAAGAGTGGAGTATCTTCCCTCAAGAATCCTCAGGCTTGCAGCAAGGGTATTAACATTCTTTGAGATTTTACTAAACAACGCCACATCAGCGGACTGCTTCCCGACATGCTCCTCTGGTGTCGGTGCTTTTGGATAGAGTTGGGGCTCTGCCATGACAATTTTTGTTTATTATTTTAAGTATTTAATACTTTTGGATTTTATATCTTCTCTCTTTATCTCCTCTTATCAAGAGGATTATACAACAGAATACAATAGAAGCAAATCTTCTGGGCGTAAATCTTTTTATCAAAAGATTTATATACCCTCTATGGCATATTTCATTCTTGTTAGCTTGTGCTATAAATTGTTTATAAATTGCATAAAAAAGAGGGTGGAACTTGGCGCTTTTTGACAGAACTAAGGGTGGCCTTCCCCATGAAATTTTCAGGGAAGGAGAAGAGACCATTCTGAAGGTTAACTGTGAAAATCTTACTACAGTGCCTTCTGTAGAAGAGAATGCAAGCCTCATGGCCTATACCATGGACCGGCTTATTGAGAACAAGGCTGTCACAAAAGTTGTTTTTCTGCAGAAAAGGGACTATGAGTATGACTATGCCCAGACAAGGCTGCTGATGGAGATTGCCCTCCTATACAACAAACTGATTAAGCAGAGAGACCTGTTCAGTTATGAATCTATTCGTGTCAAGACTTCTCCCAGGTATGTTGACAGGATTTACAACCAGATTCATCACTTAATCTTTGACACTTTTAAAAAAGACCCTATCACCTGCTTTGTTGAGCTAAGAAGGATTCTTAGACATGAAAAAGCGATGCTGGAGAGGGACACTGTAGACTCAGTAAAGGCTCACCAGTTATACATTAAACTCCTGACCTATCTTGTTGAGGCACTTGATAAGACAAGACTAATCACGATTGCAAGACCATTTCTTGCAGGGCACAAGCCCTTTGACAGGGAGATATATAACAGGATTTTCTCGCCCACTATAAAACCAGACTTTATGTTCACCAAGCTCATGGCAACCTATCCAAAAGGAGGGAGTGAGCTCCAGAACTACAGCGTGGGGAATGTTGAGGTGGTGGTCTTTGAACTTGATGATGATGTGCAGTATCTCTACCATATAACCCCTCCGGAATTCAAGCTGAAAGAAGAGCACTATGAGCTGCTTGACCTGGCAAGAAACATTATTGCCGAACACAAGCCGACAAGACAGGAGTTTATTGACCCTGAGCGTATGAGAGAGGTCTTCTACAATGTTGGGCATGACTTGTTAGAGGAGCTTGCTAATTACAGGGGCGTTAAGCTCAGGGATGAAGAGGTTCATGAGCTGACCATGATACTCATAAGGTACACTGTGGGCTTTGGGCTTATAGAGGTCTTGCTGGCTGACCCCAAGGTCCAGGATGTTACTTTCAATAGCCCTGCTGGGCAGTCCCCTATTTTCATTGTTCACCAGGACTATGGTGACTGCAGGACAAACATTATTCCGAGTGTTAGTGATGCTGAGAGCTGGGCTTCAAAGCTCAGGATGATTAGCGGAAGGCCTTTGGACGAGGCCAATCCTGTGCTTGACACCGAGATTTCTATTCCTGGAATTGCGCGGGCAAGAGTGGGCGTTATTGCGCCTCCCCTTAATCCCTTTGGCATTGCTTATGCTTTTAGGCGTCATCGTGACAAGCCATGGACTCTGCCCTTGTTCATCCATAACAAGATGATTAATCCTCTTGCTGCTGGGCTTATAAGCTTCTTGGTCGATGGCAACCGCACCCTGCTTGTTGCAGGGACAAGGAGCGCTGGTAAAACAAGCCTCCTGGGCAGTGTTATGGTCGAGATTATGAGAAGGTACAGAATTATCACTATTGAAGATACTTTAGAATTGCCCGGAGAGAGCCTGAGGAGCCTTGGTTATAATATTCAGGCAATGAAAGTAGCATCTGCTCTTTCAAAGGGGACAGCCGAGGTGCCTGCTGATGAAGGTATAAGAACAACTCTGAGGCTCGGTGATTCTGCTCTTATTGTTGGAGAGGTTAGGAGCACAGAGGCTGCTGCACTTTATGAGGCCATGCGTGTAGGTGCACTTGCCAATGTGGTTGCAGGCACTATTCATGGAGACAGCCCCTATGGGGTGTTTGACAGGGTTGTTAATGACTTGGGAGTGCCCAGAACCAGTTTCAAGGCAACTGATATAATCATTGTTGCTAATCCTATCAAAAGCCCTGACGGCCTACATAGGTGGAGGCGCGTCACCCAGATAACAGAGGTAAGAAAGGAATGGGATGAGGACCCTCTTAGAGAGCATGGTTTTATTGACCTTATGAAGTACAATTCCAAGACAGACCAGCTCGAGCCCACGGACGAGCTTATCAATGGTGATAGTGACATCCTTAAAGCAATTGCTGGAAATGTAAAGGAATGGGCTGGCAACTGGGACGCTGTGTGGGCCAATGTGATGCTAAGGGCAAATCTTAAGGAGGAGCTTGTAAAAACTGCTGAAGAAGAGGGTAACCTTGACCTGCTTGAAGCAAAGTTTGTTATCAGGTGTAATGACCGGTTCCATAAGATTTGTGACAAGGTAAAGGATAAGACCGGAAAACTTGACTCTGATAGAATACTCTTTGAGTGGAAGGAGTGGCTTAAAAAAGAGATTAAGAAGCAGAGGAATAGTGGTGTTGGAAAGGAAGGATAATAAAAGAATAGTAAAAAAGAGATAAAAAGAGATGGAAAGGAAAAAGCTTAGTGGTTGGTATTAATGGCAGAAGACATTGAGATAGAAAAGCTCAAGTCAAAGTATGATAAGAAGATAAAAAAGAGTTTTAATGAGAAGTATCAGGCCAGTGCTGCTGCCCCTGTGGTCGGCGGAGGAAGGGTTCCTAAAGAGGAACAGCCCTTAACCTCAAGAGAATATACTGCATTCAAGAAGGAAAACCTGCCTCATCATCTCAATTTCTACGAGAAGCTATGCAACTGGTCTGAAAAAATTTTAAAGGTTGAGCCTGACAAGAAGAAGGTAATTGAGCTTAAAGAGGCAATAAAGATATGCCACCTTGATATAACCCCTTCAGGCGTTACTAGCTTCTCAATGCTGGCACCCATCTTTCTTGCATTTGCAATCATCTTCATCACATATGTTATTCCTTCAATGGTTTCTCCAGGAAGAGGAAGCATGTTTTTTGTATTCTATGAATTACTAGCAGCTCTTGGGATTATCATTCCTCAACAAAAACTACCTAATTTCCTTGCAAACAACTGGCGTATGAAAGCCAGTAACCAGATGGTATTG
>CBFDDS010000022.1:0-8929 GCA_965603625.1 Candidatus Woesearchaeota archaeon | reverse complement strand
GAGACACAGCAGAGGGAGTGATATTTTGCAGTGAAGCAGTAGACCTTGGCAGTGATGATCCAGTTATTCAAGAGTTTAGGAGAAGATATAAGGAAAAAACAGGTAAAGAACCAGACTTTATGTCAGCTAATGGCTACGATGCATTAAACATGATTGTTCTAGCAGGAGACAAGCACGGTTTCACAGCAGAGGGAGTAAAGCAAGGGCTGTATGAGACCAAGGATTATCCAGGAGTTTCAGGCTCTACAAGCTTTGACAGCTATGGAGAGGTAATCAAGCCTTTGGCAATAAAGACAGTCAGGAACGGAGAGTTTGTGATGTATGAGTGAGTGAAGGAGCAATAAAATGACTAATGAAAACAATGAGAATTCTGCGGTGGAACATTATATTTTTCTTTTTGGACCTCTCAGGCCTTTTAAAAAACAGCTTAAAATTGAGTATTGTGTTTCCGGTGAATATCGATCACACATAGCTACTAGAACTCAGTTTGATTCCTCTGATATTGAAAAAGTTCAGGCTTTTTATGTAGATAGACATTATGTGTTAAAATTACATAAAAGCAATCATATATTCGGAGTTGAGCATTCCTATGAGAAAGCAGATGAGCGAACCTATCAAAAAGCAAAGGATATAGCTATGCAAGCAGCAAAGGAAAAAGGTGTTGCCTTAGAAGCCCTTGTGAAACGACCGAACTTAAAATCTAAAGAAAAGATGAGTAAAGGAACACAATGATGTCAGCAAAACTTTACAGCAATGACTTGGAAGGAAAGGTTGATGAGTTTATTGAAATCTTTGATGAACTTTATGCTAAGCCTGTTAAGAAAGCTGCTAAGAAGGCCAAGGATTTTGTTTTTAATCCTAAGGCTTATGGTTGGGCTGCTCTTTATGGTGCTGGTTATGGAACTTATACTTATATGCTGAATGATGATAAGGATTTCTTGGTAAGAGCAGGAGCAGCTGCTTTTAGATTTGGTGCAAGCCTTATTTTAGGAAGACAGGTTTTAAGAAGTGCGCAGTTGATTGGTAAGAAAATTAAGAATCCTTGGGTTGCTTATCCTGTTGGCATGGCTGTTCCTTATGCTGCTTGGGCTTTTGTTGTTTATGGAACCCTGAGTCTTATGGGTGCAGAGCATCTTACTCAGGTGATGATAGTTGATGCTGTTCTGACACCGCCAGCTATATTTGGCCCTATGTATTTTGAAAGAAACAACATTGAGGTTCATCCTTTTAGAAATGCTATTAATCATATCAAAAAGAAAAGAGGCAAATCTAGTGATTATGAAAAACTTTAAATAACTTCTTTAACAGAGGTTTTTGTGAGGGTTTTAACATGAGTATTATTGTTCAGCTTTTAATCAACGGTATAATTGCGGGCTCCATTTATGCATTAATAGCCTCTGGCTTTAGTCTTATCTATTCTGTGGCTAAGTTCATGCACTTTGCCCATGGCTCTGTTGTCACTGTGTCTGCTTTCTTCCTCTTCTTGCTTGTAGGCATCCTTAAATTTCCATTTGCATTAGGAGCTATTCTTACAGTTGTTTTTGGTGCTCTGCTAGGGTTATTAATTAACTTGGTATGCTATAAGCCTCTGAGGAACAGAAAGGCTACTAATGCTGTCCTGCTAATTGCAAGCCTTGCCTTGTTTATCTTTTTCCAGTCATTAATGATTGCCTTGTTCGGAGCTGATATCAAGACTATTAGGAGGGGTGCTATAAGCACAGGAATCAATATTTTTGGGGGAATAATCACAGAGCTACAAATAATAATTGTTATTGTATCGGTTGTTCTTCTTGTCCTGTTATGGCTTTTCATGAAGAAAACAAAGATAGGAAAGGCTATGAGAGCTGTTGCTGATAACAAAGAGGTTGCTCAGACTGTTGGCATTAATCCTGAAAAAATCTATAACATCACCTTTATTGTTGGCAGCGCTATTGCAGGCATAGCAGCAGTGCTAATCGCATTAGAGCAGAATATTGAGCCCAACATGGGCTTTTCCTTAATCATTAAGGGCTTTACTGGTTCGATCATCGGCGGTATTAGCAGTGTGCCTGGAGCAGTGCTTGGCTCTTACTTGCTGGGCTTGGTTGAGAACCTGGGTATCTGGTACCTACCCTCTGGTTATAAGGATGCAATTGCATTCTTCTTGTTATTCATATTCCTATTAATCAGACCTCAAGGAATCCTTGGATTAAAAAAAGGAGTTGGTGCTAAGTGATTGTTCTCAAAAATCGTAGATTTTTGGAACACCAAAATTTCATGGAGGTGAAATTTTGATTGAAGCATATTTAATTCACATACTCATACTCATCTGCATCTACATAGTGCTGGCTGTGAGCCTTGACCTGGCAGTTGGATTCACAGGAATGCTTAACATGGGACACGTTGCTTTCTTCGGCATAGGAGCCTATACATCTGCTCTGCTTGTCCTAGCAGGGGTTCCTTTCTGGATTGGCTTGATAGCAGGGGCTATACTTGCAGGCATAGCAGGATTCATACTCGCATTACCTACCTCCAAACTCAGAGGAGATTACCTTGCACTAGCTACTTTAGGCTTTGCTTTTATCATTGAAAGTTTTATGAAGAACTGGGTTTCTGTAACCCGCGGTCCTCTAGGACTCCCAGGCATTCCCAGGCCAAGCTTCTTTGGATTCACTATCAGTTCCCAACTTGGCTATCTTATCTTTGCATTCATAGTAATGCTCATCTGCGTATTGTTGATAGTAAAGATTGAGAAGAGCCCTTTCGGCAGGATGCTTGAGGCTGTAAGGGATGATGATGTTGCTGCTAAGACTCTTGGAAAGAATGTTCGCATGACCAGATCTCTGGGCTTGATAGTGTCTGCTTTTTTTGCAGGAATAGCAGGATGCCTTTATGCTCATTATATATCCTTTATTGACCCGACCACTTTCAGTCTGCTGGAAGTCATCCTGTTATTCAGCATTATCATTGTTGGCGGGCTTGGAAGCAGTAAGGGAGCCATAGTTGGCACAATAATCTTGTTGATACTTCCTGAACCCCTGAGATTCCTGGGCTTCCCAAGCTCAATAGTGGGGCCTGCAAGGCAGATGCTCTATGCCTTAATTTTACTGCTGATTATTTATTTCAAGCCCAAGGGCTTGTTTGGAAGAGTACAACTAGGTGAGACCTGATGAGTGATAAGAATACTGATACAATACTAGAACTCAGGCATGTTTCAAAGCATTTCGGAGGGGTAAAGGCTGTTGATAAGTGCTCTTTCTATGTAAGAAAGGGTCTCATAACCGGGCTTATAGGCCCTAATGGCGCTGGCAAGACAACTGCCTTTAATGTGATTACAGGGCTGCTGAAAGTTGATAATGGAAAAATAATCTTTATGGGAGAAGAGATTACCAACAAGCCAACCCATGCTATTGCCAGAAAGGGACTGGCAAGAACCTTTCAGCACGTCAGGCTCTTTGACAATCTGAGTGTTGAGGAGAACATGCTGCTTGCCACCCAGCACCCAGGAGAGAACTTCTTTAAATCCTTTGTTCACACAAGAAAAAGCGGTGCTCTTAAGAAAAAAATTAAGCAAGTCTTGGAACTGGTTGGCTTACACAAGCCCTTAACAACCCTTGCCTGTGACCTGTCCTATGGGCAGAAACGCCTGCTTGAGCTGGCAAGAGCCTTGATGATGGATTATCACTTATTAATGCTGGATGAGCCCACAGCAGGGGTCAACCCATACATAAGGAAAAGATTAAAAATATTGTTAAGAAAGCTAAAGAGAGAAGGCAAGACAATCCTGTTAATAGAGCATGACATGGACTTTGTTATGAACCTGTCAGATGAAGTAGTAGTGCTTGATGCTGGTAAAAAACTAATGGTAGACAAGCCTGAAAAAGTAAGAAAGGATAAAAGAGTGTTAGAGGCTTATCTAGGAAAATGATTTTGCAGATAAAAGACCTAAAAGCAGGATATGGAAAGTTCAGGGTTTTAGAAGATGTAGATATAAAGATACAACCCGACGAGATAGTTGCTCTTATTGGCCCTAACGGCGCTGGTAAGAGCACTGTTCTCAAATCCATTTTCGGCTTGACAACCATCTATGGAGGCAAAATAATTTATAGGGACAAGGACATCACAAAACTGAAGACAAGCGAACTGGTGAGGCTAGGCATTAGTTATGTGCCCCAGGGAAGACAGGTGTTTTACTCTCTCACTGTTAAGGAGAACCTTGAGATGGGAGCCTTTATAACAGATGATAAGAAGCTGATAGAGAAGAAGATGAACGAGGTGTTTGAGAAGTTCCCTGCGCTAAAAGAAAAACAACACGACCATGCCTTTAGTCTTAGCGGCGGGCAGCAGCAGATGCTGGCAATGGGCAGAGCCCTGATGCAAGACCCGCAGTTATTGTTGCTTGATGAGCCAAGCCTGGGATTAAGTCCCAAGCTAACGAAAGAAATCTTTCAAAAAATAATTGAGATAAACAAGGAAGGAACAGCAATACTAATAGTAGAGCAGAATGCAAAGCAGGCAATAAAGATAGCCCATAAAACTTATGTATTAGAAGATGGCAAAATAGCCCTTAAAGGCGGAAAAGATATTGTAAAGAATCCTATGATAAAGCATATATATCTGGGAGGGAGATGATTACTTCTTAGCAACTCCCCACAGCCATTCAAAGTATTCTCTGAACGAACTTGCTATTTCTTTACTTTTTATCTGGAAACATACAAGATTATCTATTTCTGGGATGATTATGTCGACATAATCTCCATAAATCCAGATTGTTGAGACTTGTTTTATGTTCTTTGGCAGGAATTTTACTTGTGCAAGCCCTTGTTTTTTTAATCTCGCTGCGTGTTCTTTCCCTTCTTTTGTGACAGCAGATAACACTTTTCTCTTTAACCCAAGCTTTAATCTTCTTTTCCCGAAGTGTTTTGAATAGTAAGGAAGAACTATCACTCCTCTTCCTGTTGAGCCTATGGTTAGCCACTCTTTTTTCTGCCTTAAGATGTTCTCCATTACTGTTTTCAAGCCTTCTTTTCCAGCAAAGATTTCTGCATCAACCTCGCTCTTTGAGCTCTTAAAAGCCTGGATTAGTTCTGGTATTACTTTTTTCACATCTGTCTTGGTCCTGTCAATTGCTTGCTTTTGCTCTTCAAGATAAGTTAACAATCTATCAGGATTTGTTGCATTATAGTACTTGATGTTGTTTTTTATCACAAAACTAGCCAGGCCTTTTTCTATCAACCTGTTCAAGGCATCATAAGCTGCTCTTCTATGTATACCTGCTTTTTCTGATAGTTTGCCTGCAAGAGTGCTTCCTAGCTTAAGTAAGGCTTTGTAAACCTTTACTTCGTTCGGGCTTAAGCCTGCTTTCTCAAGCACTAAGTCTTTCATGTTAATAGAGAAGAATGCCAGATATATAAAAGTTGTGGTGATGTGCCTTCACCCCAAATATTAATTAATGGCTCTGCTATTGCCGAGGGTATGAACAAGAACCTTATAGCATTAATCCTTGTATCGGTGTTGCTAGTTAGCTGTACATCAACAGGCCAGGTAGTAAAAGAACAAGAGTCAATGAGGATAGGTGTTGTCCTACCACTAACAGGTTCGGGTTCTTATCTGGGTGACTATATGGAAGAAGGTCTGGAATTAGCCAAAGATGAGATTAACGGCGCGGGTGGTGTTAATGGAAGAAGAGTAGAACTTGTTTATGAAGATAGCATGGGTGAAACAAAAAACTCAATTACAGCTTATCAGAAATTAACAGATATAAATGATGTCAAAATCGTATTTGCTACTCTGAGCCATGTAACTCTTGGAATTGCTCCTTTTGCAGAAGAGGACCAAGTCATTCTTATGTCTGTTGGAGGAGCTGCTCCTAAGATTTCAGAAGCAGGAGATTATGTATTCAGGCATAACCTTTTACCACAAGAAGAAACAAAATTCATAGCAGATTTCATGTATAACGAACTAAACATAAGGGAAGTGGGCTTGATTGGTGTGAACACAGAATCAGGGGTTTCCTGGACTGAATCTTTTGTAAAAGCATTTGAGGACGCAGGAGGAGAGATAAGGCTTTCAGAATTCTATGCCAGGGATGTAAAGGATTTCAGGACTTTTCTTCTAAAAGCCAAACAAGCAGATTTAGAAAATATTGTTGGTGTTATTTATCCTGATCAGCTGGGCTTTGTTGTAAAGCAAAGCTCAGAGTATGACTATGATTTTAACTGGTTTGCTACTTATTCTGCAGCAACCCCCAAATTCCTGGAGGTTGCAGGTGATTCAGGCAATGGAATAATTTATTCTCATTTTCTTAACACAGAATATCCTTTATACAAGGGTTATAATGAGAAATATAAAGCAAGATATCATAAATCATCAGATGCATTTGCTGCTCTTGCTTATGATGCTCTGGGAATAATAGCAAGTGCTATTGAGCAATGCCCAAGTGAACAAGACACAGAATGCATTAAACAAAGACTATATGCAACACAAGATTATCAGGGAGCAACAGGAAAAATCAGTTTTGATGAGAATGGAGATACAAGAAAGGAATTATTCATAAAGACCATAAGAAATGGTGAGTTTGTTCTATATTAATAGTCTCAACTTTAGCTGGGAGGGGCTTTCCTTCTCAGCTCTTCTTTTTCACAGACTTTGCAAGCTTCCATAATGCATAGAACTGCTTTCTATAGCTCTCTGCTATTTGTTTGCTGTCTATCATTATCATATGATTAGGCGTTCCCCACACAGTTATTGCTGTTTTATTGCCATAGGTATTAACGGTTGCTGGGCTGAAGTATTCTTCTTCTAGCCATTTGTAGGTTGTGTTTTTTCCTCCGGGCATAAACTTGTCCCCTTGTTTTATTATCACTTTTTCTTTTATATTAAATTTTTCAAGCTTATTAAGAAATTGTTTGAATACTATAGGGTCTTGTTTTGTATATCTCTTCTCACTAACTCCTAAAACAAGATTTTCTCCCTTTGTTCCGCTTAGCTCCCTTATAATGTCTTTGAAAACTATTTTTATTATTTGTTTTCCTTTGAATATTTCTACTTTAGTTTCTTCTCGCGGTAGCTTGGTGAAGCTTATTAGGGTTGGTAGAATTTTCTTTATGTTTTCTTCTTTTTCTTTTAGGTTCTCTATTAATTTCTTGGGGTGATCTGCTTGGAAATGTTTTTTATTATCTTTAATAACATAACTCACCAGGCCCTTATCTATTAGTTTTTCTAGGGTATCATATACATAGGGTCTATATAACCCTGTTTTCTCTGATATTGTAGACGCTGTGCTTAGCCCTATTTTTAGCATGGTAACATATACTTTTATCTCGTTGTCATTCAAGCCTAGTTGTTTCAGCTCTTCCATGTCTATTGTTTAACACTCATTATATTTAAATTTTGTTAAAGACGTCGTAAAATTGACGACAAATCTTTTTATTTAAGGGCTTTTGTTCTTATACAATAACGAATTTGGGGGATGATAAAATGAAGAGAACAATAACCATAATTTTGCTGGTCCTCTTAGTAATAAGCTTAGGAGGATGCGCAACCACAGGAAAGGTGGTGCAACAACCACAAGACAAAGAACAACCAGTAAAGATAGGTTGGATAGGTCCATTAACAGGAGAAATGGCGGCTTTGGGCATTAATAATCTGAAAGGAATACAAGTAGCTGTTAATGAAATAAATTCTCAAGGAGGTATTAGTGGAAAACAGATTGAATTAATCAGTGAAGATGACAAAGGAATAAATGTTGATGCAGTTAATGCTTACAGGAAACTAAAAGATATTGACAAGATAGATGCAGTAATGCTGCCTCTATACACAACCTATGTTACTGTGGCTGAGTTTGCTGATAGAGACAAGTTCTTAATAATAGACAGCTTGGATACAAGCGAGGAAATAGCAGATAAAGGAGAATACTCTTTTGCAATAGGAATCTATGATGAAGGAATAGGAATAACCATTGCTGATTTTGTGTATGAAGAGCTCGATGAAGACGAGGTTGGGCTTGCATATAACATTGAAGACGCATTTATGCTTCTTGTAAGAGAGGGCTTTATACTGAGGTATGAAGAATTAGGAGGAGAGATTCTTGTTGATGAAGAATTTGATTTCTCAACAACAGATTTTAGGTCAGTACTGCTAAAAGTAGGTCATGCAGACGTGGACACACTAATAGTTCTTGGCTACGATGAGTCCGGCTTTCTCTTGAGACAAGCAGAAGAAATAGGTTTTGACTTCACCTTTGTGGGTTCTGATATGTTCAGCAGCCAGAACTTTAGGGATAATGCTGGTGGTGCAGAGCAAGGAGCATATTTTACTTTTTGGAAACCTGAGGAAAGTCCGGAATACAAAAGATTCCTTGCGATGTACAAAGCTCTTCATGGAGAAGAACCGCATGAGATACTCTTCTCAGCCATAGGCTACGATGCAATGCACTTTCTGGCAAAAGCAATTGGTAAAAGTGATTTGAGCACAGATTCAATAAAGAACGAGCTTTATAAGGTAAAGAACCATAAAGGGCTTACAGGAAGTTTAACAATGAGCCCTGATGGGATTGTACGTTCTGTAAAGGAAAGCATTTTTAGAATAGAGCAAGAAAATTTTATAGAAATTTGATAGTCTCAACTTTTAAGGTCGTAGGGGCTTTTTGCTCCTACGGCTTTGCGATCCCCCACATTAACTTAAAGTAGTTTCTAAAACTCTTTGCAGCAGCTTTGCTTTCTATTAAGAAGCCCATGGGCTCTTCAGTCCATACGATTATTGCAACTTTATTACTATAGATTATGGTTGAGACTGGGGATTCATATTGTCTTGGCAGGAACCTTACCTCTCCAGTAGATTTTTTGTGCACTTCTTTTCCTCTTACTCTTTCAGACACCATTATTTTAGTTTTTCTTCCTGTTTTTTTTCTTTTTTGAAATAACCAAGCATATGGTCCTAGTATCTCTCT
>CBFDDS010000021.1:0-8961 GCA_965603625.1 Candidatus Woesearchaeota archaeon | reverse complement strand
GCAATTTTAAAAAACGATCAACCAATTATTTATGTTCTCTTTTTTTAAGAATAACAATCTTTTAGCCATCTTAACTCAAAAATAACCTAGTTTTTTCAGCTTTTTCTTCATCTCTTCCTCTTCCTTAGAAGTCTTCCAGGTCATCTTTTCCCCAAGCATCTTCTCGGTCTTCATGTCCTTTATCTTTTTCTTTAGCCCTGCAATAATCCTCTGATTCTTCTCAGAAATATTATTCCTCTCATCAGGGTCTTTTTCCAAGTTGTAGAATTCCTCTTCATAGTTCTCCTTGTAAGGAGAGTAGATATATTTGTATTTGTTATTCGCTCTTATGCCTGAGAGCCATTCATCCTTGTTGGGAATGATTATGCCGACAGCCTCAACAAAGGCATCCCTGTTCTTCTCTTTCCTGCCTTTCATGAGTCCAAGGGCACTCTTGCCTGTGCATGCTATGTCACTCTTAAGGCTAAGGGCATCAACCACAGTGGGGAGGATGTCTATCTGCCTTAGCTGGCACTCAGATTTGCCTTTTTTTACCAGCTTTTTGTCGTAGAATATGAGGGGAACCTTGACAAGCAGGTCATATACATTGTATCCATGCCCTACAAAGCACTCTCTTATGCCCTTTACAAAGTGCTTTTTGGTTAAGCCTAGTTTTTTTCTGACTCTGAAACTCATCTCCCTAATCCTCTTGGATGCTGTATCAGACAACGAGGTGGATATCTGTTCGCCGTGGTCTCCTGTGAGCACAATAAGGGTGTTCTTATCCAAAACTCTTTCCAGTTTGCTGAGATACAGGTCAACGCCTGAGACAGAGCGGGCAAAACTGGTCTTTCCATACTTTCTGCTCCTGCGCTTTGAGACCACTATTCTCCGCGGGAACAAGCCCTCTATCAAATGCGGGGGCCATATATGAAGTAGCACAAACCACGGTTCTTTATAGTGATTCTTGAATTTTTCTAGGAGTTTTTCTCCCCATTCTGTGTGAACTGTCTCTGTTTCATTCCTATAATTATATTCGTCAAATCCTCTGTTAAGCCCTGTTTTTTTGAAAAGGGGCCCTGTCACCTCTGCATATGTATTATAACCCTTTTCTTTCAGGAGTTGAGGAAAGGTCTTAATGCCCTTTTTCAGGCTATATCCAGAATGACTTCTTACTCCATTTTGAAAGGGGTACAATCCTGTTAGCAGGCTTGCAAAGGAAGGGGTTGTTGTGCTTGTAGAAGCTATCACATTATGAAATGAAAAGCCTTGCCCCATCCATTTCCTCATTATAGGGATGTGTGCTTTTTTTTCATATGCATGGTCTGCTCTTAGGCAGTCAACCACTATCAGCAGTATATTTTTTTGCTTCATTTTTATATCTTTATCATATCTCTATTATATCTCTATTTTGTCTATAATAGATTTTATATCTTCCTTAACATGCCTTGGCTTTCTTTTTCCTGGCTCAGAGGTTTTCTTGAATATATCCAGGACTCTGCCGTCCATATCCTTGGGAACTCCTGAGTTCATTAGGTGCAGAACAGTGGGCGCCAGGTCATAGATGCTGATATCCTTTATTTTCCCCTTCTTAGCAATATCTTTTCCATAAGCAATAAAGATTCCATCCCTTGCATTCTCATGGCATCCAACAACATCCCTCTTCACTCTTATTCTCTTGAAGAGCCTTCTTGAAAAGCCGTCCCTTAATTCAAACTCCTTTTGGGTGAGGAAGACAATATCAGGGACTTCTTTGAGGTATTTGCCCTTGAAGACTTCTTCTCTTTTGTAGACCTGCTTGAACACTCTTTTTCCATTTGGACTTTTGAGGTTTCTGAGTTCTTTGATTAATCTATCCCTGAACTTCTTGGGGTTTTTAACATTCTTTTTTATTATTTTTATTCCCCATTTCTGGTCGAGAAAGGCCTTGGTTCTTTTCATGTCAAGGCCTGAGAGAGCAGTAATTGTTTCCTCCATCACAACAGCCTTGCTCTCTTTTTCTATGCTGTTCTTTTCTATTTTTTTCTTTAGTTTGAAAAGCCTGTTGTATATCTTGAGAGGAAGAAGTTTGTAGAGCATCCATCCCCCACTGGTGTATGCTTTAGAGTATAAGGATGGCAAGACTTTATTTTTTAACTTGGCAAAGCCCTCTCCCTCTACTCTGAGGTGCCCCTTTCTCTCAAGCCACTCATTAATATAAACTATATATTTAGGGACAGGCTCAAAGCCATGGTCAGAGAAGAGGATGATATTATAATCAGGAGTTCTTTTTACAAATTCTTTTATTATGCTTTCAATGTTTTTGAAGTACTCAAGGATTACCTCATTATTGTTCCATGCAAAGTGCTGTATATTGTCTGTTAAGTCAAACCAGAAGAGTGCAAACCTGAATTTTTTCTTGAAAAAGAAGCCCTCGAATTTCTTGAACTTTTTCTTGGTGATATCTGTGTATCTCTTACTAATCTCTTGTGTTCCCTGATTCTTTATGCCTTTGTCATACTCGACATGCACTCCTTTGAAATACTTCTTATACCTAGCAGGATATACATACTCGCTCTCCTCTGAAGGGGTGATTGTCCCCGCCACCATAACCCCATTCCTTATTTTGGGAGGATAGTTTATTCTGAGGTTAACCACAAGGCTCTCTATCTTCGGGTTCTCAAATAAATCCCAGAAAGCAGGGTCTTTTATGTCTTGATAGGACATCAGGGAGCCGTCGCTCTTCCTAAAGCCAAAAATGCCTGTCTTGGCAGGATTCTTGCCAGTTATAAAACTGGGCAGGGCAGGTGAGGTCAGGCAGGGGATGGTTGTCCAGTTGGTTGCATACAATCCCTTCTCCATTGCCTTCTTAATAAAAGGCAACTCTTTCTTTGCAATCCACTCCCTTATCAACTCCCAGCTTACACCATCCAGACCAAGCATTAGAACTTTATTCATTTACTCTTATCTCCTTTTCAGCTTTGAATACACCCTATCCCATTCCTTTCTGAATTTAAAGTGTTCAATAAGGTTGTACATTTTTACATTAAGAGGATCTTCCTGCCTACTTTTCTTTATCCCGCGAATACTCACAGGAACAGAGGTAATTTCTAGGTTATTGAAATTGGCTTTTCTAAACCAATCAATCACCTCTTCTATTGACTGGAAATAGTTATAGGTTGCTGAGTAGTGGTCATAGTTCCTTACAACCCTTTCATGGAAATTAACCCCAAGATATGCAAATGGAGGTAGGAGCCTGATGATCTTTCCAAGAGGCCTTGTGACCTTGTTTTTTTCCAGAGCACTCTCAATCGTTGACTTGACCGCCATTAGATAGGCAAAAGAGCGTATTATTATGTGGGGCATCCTGCTCACGAGCTTTCTTATGCCCAGCCATATGAACACACCGCATGCATAGGCAGCGTCCAGGAACAGGCTCTTTTTGTGGGCTTTGAAGTAGTCCCATTCCTTGTGATACACATATATTGCCATCATTCCTCCTACTTTGAGATGCCTTGAAATCCTTCTAAAAGTCTCTTTTGGATTTGGAGTGTGGTGCAGCACCCCATGGGAGGTGATAACATCAAAGACTCCTTTTTTGAAGGGAAGGTTCTGCAGGTCTGCCTGGACAAAATGAGTGTTAGGAGCATTATTCGTTCTTTTGGCTTCAAACACCTGGTTTCCTAGGTCAACACCAATTATCTCCTTGCAGCCGTACTTAGAGAAATCTGATTTAATGTGCCTGCCATTTCCGCACCCAGCATCAAGCACTGTCTTGCCCTTAAAATGATCTCTTCTGAAAAGAGGCTCTCCCCCCAGGTTTTTCAGGGCCTGAACCCATAGCCTGTCATAAACATCAATATCACTCTTTTTCCTTATTTTCTTCCACCAGTTCTCCCAGTTCTTCTTGGTTTTTGAAAAATCCTTGAGCTTTTTTCCCTCTAATATAATCGGAACTCCCATTATGATGGGATACTTTCTATTGCACTTCTCGCATGCCAGCATCCCCCTAGTTATTTCTCCCCCTGTTCTTTTTTTGACAAAAAGCTTAAAGTCCTTTTTGCAGTTGGGACAGCACAGGTATCTTAACAGCCTTGTTTTCATATTGATATCACCGATACAATTCTTCGTACTTTTTCATCACTCTACTCCACTCAAACTCTTTTATTTTCTTGATGCTCTGGTCTGATATTCTTTTTCTTAGATTTTTATTCTTGATAACTTTATTTATGGTTCTTACAAATTCATTAATATTATTTTTCTGGCATAAAAACCCGGTTCTGCCGTTCTCAATCAAGTCGGGTATGCAGGGAATATTGCTCGCAACGCAGGGAATGCCATAACTCATAGCCTCCATAATAAGACCAGGCAGACCCTCTCCCTCTGCTGGAAGCAATACAATATCTGTTGTTAGATAGAGCTCATGCATGTCCCTTCTCCAGCCCAGGAATAAAACCTTGTTCTCAAGCCTGAGTCTTTTCACTTCTCTTTCATACTCTTTTCTATTAGGACCGTCTCCTGCAAGCAGGAAGATAACCTTCTCCTTTCTCATCCTATGCGCAATCTTGATTATTTTGTCAATTCCCTTTCTGGGGATTATCAAGCCAGCATATAGTATAATTCTTGTTTTTGTGCTGATCTTCAATTCCTTTCTTATTTTTGACCCTGTTTTCTTAGAGTCCTTCTTAACATCAATGCCTGTGTGTATCACTCTTATCTTGTGCTTTGGAACACCTGCTTTTAGTGCAAAGGGTATCATGCTCTTGCCGTACAGAACTATGATATCTGGGGTTCCAAACAAGACACATCTGAATAGTTTATTATAAATCCTGAATATCTTGTCCCAGAAGCCTCCCATGCTGAAGCTATAGCCAGGCACAGTGTCCATGGTTAGTATGAACTTCTTGCTTGGAAAGAAGAGTTTCTTGGTGAGGATTATCCAAAAACTGGTAAGATAGTAAGGTACCCACATATGAATAATGTCGTTGTTCTTCATGGCCTTGATGGTGTTGATACAGAACATTGGCGTGACAGGCAGGGGCTGCTCTGCGCTTATAAAAGGAGGGTTAATAATTGAGTAAGTGTATACCCTGCTCTTTCTAACCAGCTTGGTGTGATGCAGGGAGGAATCCACCTTCTGGAAGAGTTTTTTTGGAATCAGAAGGCTTGTGCTGTAACCCTTCCTGCTAAAGTTGTAGATAAGCTCAGAAATAGGTCTTTTGAGTAGTACAGGCGGATTAACATAGCAGATTCCTGGCTTTTTCAGAAAACCCCTTGGGTTTTCTGGACCAAAAAATTGAAAATTTTTTGATTTCATTTTTTCTTTTTCTTCTCTTTCTTGTCCAGTGCAATTCTTCTTACAAGCGCAGTAATCTCTTTTTCCACTGATTCCAGCTTTACATATAGCCTAAAGATGAGGTAGAAAAGGCCGATTATGCTTACATATATAATTAGGTCTATTCCCCTCCCTATACCAAAGGGATGGGATATGATTCCTGTTATGTTGGGGATAATAGATATAACTATCACAGCAACCCAGATAACAAGCCAGAAGAAGAACTCGTTCCTGGTGAGCTTATTATCCTTGAACCTAAGAATAACCCTACTAAGCGCAAATAACGCAAATATTATTATGACAATCTGAATAATCTCCATTTTTACCCCTCCTTGATACCTCCTTCTAAGACCCTTTATATTTTTTATGAAGATGACTTATATTTTAAACATTTCTGATTTATACCTTCCTATGAAGGTTCGAAAACTATATAAACCCTCTCCTTTACCTTTTATTAACAGACAACTTAGAATAAACAAAAATAAAAAGCATCGGGTAGGGTGATTTTATTGGCTAAGCATACTCATAAACACACTCATACTAGCAAACATGAACCCGGGGTCAGCAGTGCAAGCACCAGCCCTGGTGAAGAGGAAAAAGAGGGGAAAGAGGAGATAAAGGTTGATTTAAAGAAGGTCAAGAATCTTTTTTCTAACAAGAGCTTATTCAATAAGTACACTCTTATCACGATTCTAGTTCTGGTTGGTATTTTCTTTAGTGTTTATTTCAGGGCGTATCCTGCCACTCTTCCAATCACAGGGGACTGGGCAAGAAACGCAGCTTATAATTCTATACGTTCAAACATTGCTGCGCAGATAAACCAGCAGTATCCTAACCTGCCTGCCACTAACAAGAACCAACTGATTGACCAGCAGGTGGAGCTGGTTTTTGAACAGCAGAAGGTTCAGATAGAGCAGCAGATAGATGCTACTGCTAATTACTTTAAGAGCAGGCTTCAGGATGACCAAGGCCAAACCTATCTCCTGGCAATCGACCCTTACCAGCATCTCAGGAGAGCAGATAATCTGATGAAAAACGGCCACTTAGGAGACACTCTTGTTGGGGGTATGCCTTACAGCACGCTCCAGTTTGCACCCATTGGCAAACCCATTCCTTCCCTGCTCCATCCTTATGTCATTTTCTATCTCTACAGGTTTTTAGGGATATTTAATTCCAGTATCACTATGCTTGCAGCTGCTTTCTGGGTTCCTGTGCTCATCTCTGCTCTGTCGGTTATCCCTGCTTTTTTTATTGCCCGCAGACGGGCAGGCTTGTTCGGAGGGTTTATAGCAGGCCTCATAGTTGCAATCCACCCTGTATTCCTCGGGAGAACTGCAGCTGGTTTTAGTGATACAGACGCCTATGTTGTTTTCTTTGCCCTGCTAGTGGCCTGGCTGTTTATAGAAGGCTTTGAGACAAGCGACCTAAAGAAAAAGATTATACTCACAGTGCTCGCAGGCTTCTCTGTAGGAGTATTTGCCTTTGCCTGGGTGGGCTGGTGGTATGTGTTTGACCTTCTCGTAGGTCTGCTTATAATATATATTGGCTATCGTTTGTTCAAGCTCGTTATTAACAAAGTGTCATTTAAGAAGATAGTGTCAGACCCTGATATCAGAGGGGCACTCATAGTCCTGGTGATCTTTGTTGTGATATCTGCACTCTTTGTCTCTCTATTTAGTGTGTACTCTGTCTCTTCTGCAGTCACTGGTCCCTTTGCCAGGACCAAGATAAAGAATGCTGCTCACACTGACTTCTGGCCTAATATACAGACAACTGTCGCAGAGCTTAATCCTGTGAGCGTGACAGGGGCAATCAGGCAATTGGGTGGTAAACTGCTTTTCTTTATAGCTGCCATAGGCATTGTTCTTAGCCTTATAAAAGTAGATGAGCTCAAGAAAAGGGACTTTGCTTTTATCGGGTTATCCTTTATTTATTTCCTAATACTATTATCGAATTCCTTGCTTGGGCTGGAGCCCATAACCTATCTTGCACTGCTTGCCATCCCGATAATTGTTGGCTTTATCCTGCTGCTCAAAGATGATAGAAACATAGACATCAAGTATGCCATCATGCTGATGCTGTGGTTTATAGGCACAATATATGCAAGCACCAAGGGAACCAGGTTCGTGCTTCTGATGGTACCTGCCTTTGGAGTTGCAATGGGAATAGCCCTGGGCCTTGCCCATAGGCTGCTCACAAAAGTGATAAGCCAGGAATTCAAGATAAAGAAAATCTTTGTGAGCATAGGTCTCATCATCCTCTTGTCCTTATTCCTGCTAAGCCCGGTTAGGTCAGCTCACTTTACTGCAAAGAATGAAGTGCCTAGCATGAATGATGCCTGGTGGGAGACCCTCACGGAAATAAAACTTAATTCAAGTGAGGATGCAATAATCAATTCTTGGTGGGACTTTGGTCACTGGTTCAAGTATGTTGCTGACAGACCAGTAACTGTTGACGGAGCTGGCCAGGACTACCAGCTGGCTCACTGGATGGGGACCATCCTTATAGCAAATGATGAAGAAAAAGCAGTGAACACTCTGAGAATGCTTGACTGCGGAAGCAGAAAAACATACCTGACCCTGCTTAATGATACAGATGACATCCTGCTTTCAGTAAATCTCACCAAGACCATAATAATGCAGTCTGAGGAAGAGGCAAGAGAAACCCTTGAGGACGCAGGCGTAAGCCCTGAAGGAGTTGAACAGACCATCGGCTACTCCTTCTGTGAGCCCCCAGAGAATTTCCTTATAACAAGCGAGGACATGGTTGGCAAAGCAGGTGTGTGGGGCCACTTTGGCAGCTGGAACTTTAACAGAGCCTTTATTTATATGACCTCAAAGGGCGAGAGAGCAGATGTAGCCATCCCGGTCATTATGGATGAGCTTGGCTTTAGCGAGGATGAAGCCACAGACTACTACTATCAGGTCCAGGCCCTGTCATCAGAAGAAGAGGCAAATGCATGGATTGCGCCCTGGCCTAATTATTTAACAGGGAAGTGGACTGGCTGCAGAGTGATAGAAGGCAGTGAAGGAGATGAAGGAAATGGAGAGGAGAATAATGAGGAATTAGAATTAGGTGATAACTCTACAAATACAACTACTAATGAAAGTACCAACACAACAAATCCCGGCCCTGATAACTCTGATAACACAGGTAACTCAGGTAACTCAGGTAAAGGGCTGATGGTGTGTAACATTAACAAACGTATCCAGGGAGGAGGAAACCAGGGAGAGCTGATACTTGAGAGAGCAGTACTAGACCTGGATGACTATAAAAACTCAAGCATGGTCATTGGCGCCTATGACCCAAACACAGGATACAGGACAGGCGAAGGAAAATCAATTCCTTCTGCATTTGTCTTGCTTGAGGAGGATGGAATTGAAAGAGTTGAGATGGAGGAGACCACTCTTCCTTATGATGTTTTGATTGATATGGTGAACAGCAGAGTCCTGGTCACAGACCCCAGGCTCTCAGAGTCTTTGTTTACTAAGCTCTTTTTCCTTGACGGCAGATACACTGACCGCTTTGAGAAGGTGAGTGATCTGAGCACGGTGAATGGCCAGAGGATTACTGTGTGGAAGGTCAAGTGGTAGTGGTAAATGGTAAGGTAAAGAAGTAAGGTAAAAAGATAAAAAAGGCAATGATAAAATGAATATAAAATACTCTGT
>CBFDDS010000020.1:0-9262 GCA_965603625.1 Candidatus Woesearchaeota archaeon | reverse complement strand
AAAGGCATTATTAACATAGATATCCCCGTAAGCTGCCAGCTGCTTTGCAAACCCCTCATCATTAGCCTCTTCCTCAGGGTGGAATCTCAAGTTCTCAAGGAGAATAATCCTCTCGCCTCTTGGTATCCCCTTGCCAATGCAGTCATCGAGCTTGTAAACCTGCTTGCCTATGAGCTTCATCAGCCTGACAGCAACTCTGTCCATCCTGAGCATGTCAACAGCCTGTCCTCTAGGCCTGTCAATATGCCCCATTATCACTATTTGCTTAGCTCCCTTTTCAAGAACATACTTAATAGTAGGAATAGCAATCTTCAGCCTGGCATCATCCTTAATACCCCCTCTCTCATCAAGGGGAACATCAAGGTCAGCCCTCAATAACACCCTCTTATCCCTTAATTCAACCTCTTTTAAGGTTTTCATGCCAAAAGAAAAAAATAGATTGTTTAAAAAAGTTGTGGAAAATGGAAAAATTTATATGGAAGAATTCCAATAAGAGAGATATAAGAGTCTTGAGAGGCGCAAAATGAAAACAAAAAATATTACAGCAATACTGAAAACAAAAAACATTATAGCAATAGCAGTCTTGGTTGTTGTTTTTCTTGGTTTAGTGTTCTTCTCGTCCTCTGTGGACAAATCCAAAGCATATATCAGGATCAAGGGAGACTTAGTTGAGATCAGAGAGGAAGTTAGCGGCGATGAAATAGTGGAAGTTCAGATGGCCAAGTCAAGCATGAGAGGCTTGGTAGGCTATGACAGGAACGGGGAGCTTGCCGGTAAAATAGACATTAGCTTCAGAGATGTCACTAACCCTGATGTGGACAGAAAGCTCTTTCATAGTACAGAAATACTTGAGCTGGAGTTCATAAGCACAGAGGAATGCGCAGGGGTTTATCCTGCTGGCTCAACCTATAAGATTGCAAAGTTCAGAGTAGAGGGGCGCTTTGACGGCCTATACGGATGGAATGCACTTGTGTGGGTGACCTCTCTTGAAGAAGGCGGAGAAAGGATTGACAGTGCCAGAGTAAGGCTATATTACCCGCCCAGCAACAGAGTGTACGACTCCTCTGAAAGCCAGGAAGGAATCTTCACAGACGACTATGGCGTAGCAGAATGTGCTGACAGCTGGAGAACAATAGTAGACAAAGGAGGAATTACTATAAATTAAATTTTTTCTTTCTTCTTTTCCGTAAATTTTTCATTTCATAATAGGAACATATTTATATAACCCATCATAAACGAACTATCAAAACATATAAAGGGTGATGTGGCAAATGAAAGCAAGAATTCTGTTTGGGATGTTAGTACTGGCTCTGTTAACATTAACAGTAGTATCAGCCGGCGGTGGCTTTGATGAGATTGGATTCAACAACCAAGCTCGTATGTTTAAGGGATGGATTGGCCATTATTTGGGATATGAAGCTACATTGAACTTTTGGATAATATTAAAGTGGTCTCAAGATCCTCCAGAAGTAGGGTCTTGGCGAACTGAGCACTATACTTGGTATTCTGACTTTGATTACCTTGATGACCTGGATAATCTCGCAGAGAATGTATATAATTCTTGGGTTCCCCCTCAAGTTCTACCCTGGGATGACAAAGACAATCCTCCTATTGCTCTCTACAGATTAGAACAGCTCACAAAGAAAAGATGGAGGCCTGGTTATAACCCCCCCTATATACAGGATGTGGTTGCAATATATGATGCTTCAACTAACACATTACTCGGAGAATATGACTTAGACTACCGCCCAGTAAATGAGCCCCCTAAGGGCTTAGGTAGACCTCTTTTTGAATAAAACTTTTTTCTTCTTCTTTTATTCTTATAGACTCAGCTTATCCTTTCTTCGCCCCTCTCTCACCGAAGTGGGGTAGTCTGAGGACTGAGAAGGCAAGTAGGGTTGCAATTACAGCCACAAGGTACCAGCCATAGCCTATGGCTACTCCGATTGCTGCCGACATCCAGATAGTTGCTGCTGTTGTTAAGCCCTGGACATTTCCTTTCTGGTGCATTATTATTCCTGCTCCCAGGAAGCCTATGCCTGTGACTATGCCTGCTGCAATTCTTGTTGTTGATAAGGGGTCAACGCTTGTTGAGATTAGTGTGAAGAGCATTGCTCCAAGGCATACAAGAGTGTTGGTTCTTACTCCTGCTCTTATCCCTCTTGAGCCCCTTTCATATCCGATTAGAAAGCCAGCTATGAATACGAACACAAAGCCTATCAGGAACTTGAGTTCAAGTGATATAATATAGTCTCCGAGCATTTTATCCTCTCTTACATCAACAGCTTGATTATATCTATCATCCTACAGGAGTAGCCCCACTCATTATCATACCAGCCAACCACCTTTACAAATCTGCCGTCAATAACATGGGTCAGGCATGAGTCAAAGATGCAGGAGTTGGGATTGCCGATTATATCAGTGGATACAAGCGGGTCTTCTGAGTACTCAATAATACCCTTCAAGTGGTGCTTTGCAACCTCTTTGAAGAGTTCGTTAATCTGCTTCTTGGATACATCTTGCTCTAATTCGCACACAAAGTCTGTTACAGAGCCGTCAGCAACAGGAACCCTAATGGCAATTCCGTCAAGCCTTCCCTGAAGCTCTGGGATTACCTGGGTAACAGCGATTGCTGCCCCTGTTGTGGTTGGCACTATGTTGATACCAGCGCTCCTCCCTCTTCTCAGGTCTTTGTTAGGAGCATCCACCAGTCTCTGGTCTCCTGTATAAGCGTGCACTGTGGTCATAAAGCCTCTCACAATCTTGAAATTATCATGCAGAACCTTTACCATGGGTGCCAGGCAGTTGGTTGTGCAGCTGGCATTGCTAACAACATTATATTTATCTTTATCATACTCGTGCTCATTAACCCCTTTGACAACCGTCATAACAGGAGGGTCTCCTTTTGCAGGAGCACTTATCAAGACTTTCTTAGCGCCTGCAGCCAGATGCTTGCCGGCAAGCTCTTTTGTCCTGAAGAAGCCTGTGCTCTCAACAACAACATCAACGTTTAAATCTCCCCATGGAAGCTTTTCAGGGTCTCTCTCTGCAAATACCTTTATCTCTTTTCCATTAATGATTAGAGAATGGTCTGTATAGCTAATATCTCCCTTAAATTTTCCGTGCACAGAATCATATTTTAGAAGATTAGCCAGAGTCTGAGGGTCTGTCAGGTCATTGAAGCCAACCCAGTCTATCAGAGGGTCATAATAGCCTGCTCTATAGACCATCCTGCCTATTCTTCCAAAGCCGTTAATAGCGACTCTAATCATAGATTACCTCTTTTTTGAAATGAAATAGTTATCAGATAGTGTTCTTAAAATTATCATTGGTCTCTTTCCAGACCTCTTCAAAGGTTGTTAATTTATGCTTTATCAGTATGCTTGTTACTGCCTCAAGCTGGGCTCTTACAAGAGCCAATTTATACATATTAATCAACAGCAATTCCTTTAATTCCTGGTCTGACAACTCATTAATCTGCTTGTCAAACTTCCTAGAATTCTCAGTGCTACTCACTAATTAATGTTACTTTTCACCCATCCCAATAGAACATAATGATTAATGATATATAAAGGTTTTGAAAAGAAGATACATTAATCATCAGGTATCAGAGGGACAAAGATGCATCCGCCAAAGTATTCTTTCTTTAGCTTGCCCTCAACCTTTTCAACTCTGATTAGTTCCTGGTGGTATCTGGGCCCTACAGGCGCAACAATCCTTCCACCATCTGCAAGCTGCCCAAACAGGTCCTTGGGAATTTTGGGAGCAGCAGCTGTTATCATGACAGCATCATAAGGAGCCTCCTTTTCATAGCCCTTGGTTCCATCGCCATGAACCACCAACACATTATCATAGCCCTCATGCTTTAACAACTTCTTTGTTCTATCAGCCAGCTCCTTAACTCTCTCAACAGTAACCAAGCTCTTCGCAAGCCCTGAGAGAATTGCTGCCTGATACCCGGAGCCAGCACCTATCTCAAGCACTTTTTCATCTCCCTTGAGCTCAAGAAGATCTGTCATAAGAGCCACCATATAGGGCTGGCTAATAGTCTGCCCATAGCCAATAGGAATAGGATTATCATCATAAGCACTGGGTTTAAGGCTGCCAGGCACAAAAACATGCCTGGGTACTTTCTTCATTATATTGAGAAGCTTTTCATTAAGGATTCCCCTGTTCATAATCTGGGACTCCACCATGTGCTCCCTCATCTTTTTATAATCCATAGAAGAAGGGGAAATGAGTCTAGCTTAAAAAGATTATCAGAACAAGCCTGTAAATAGGTTGGTGTACACCTTGAAGCCGTCAAAGCCAGGTATGGGCAGCATGTTGAATATAAAGAGGAACATGTTAATCCTGCTAACCAGGAACACAAAGCGGTAGGTATTCTCCTTTAGCTTGGCTGTTTTTAATATTAGCAATGAAGCCAGCCAAATCACTAAGTTAACTGCTGGTCCAGCAAAGGCAATGCCTGCGAATTGCAATGCTGTGCCTGTTCCTCCAATGCTCACATAAGCAGGTATAAAGAACAAAAAGCCCACGCCAAGTATCTTCATCACAACAGCCGCAACCATCAGAAGAGCAGCAAAATCTCCAAAGATAAGCAAGGGATTCAAAAAATGCTGTATGGATATTGGTGAATGAAAGCTGGCACTCATACCATTGGCAATAGCAACAAACTTGTGACCAAACTCGTGCAGAATAATGCTAGGAGCAACTATGGCTGCTGCAAACCAGAAATCATTCCAGTTAAAGCCTTTCCTCATCTTAAGATAATATTCAGGAGTAATAACTTCAACCTTACTTCTGGCTTTAAAGATGTCTTTGAAAATAAAGCCAACTATCAAGGTCATGATTACAAGATCCAGAACTTCCATGAAGGTCAATAAAACCATAAAAGCAAGGGTTAGAAAAGGGTTTAAATGTTTTTTGAAAAAAAATAATACAAAAATAAAAATAAAACATTTTTGAATCTTAATCAAGGATTAAGAAAACAGAAAAGTTAGCAGTTGTCTTAGCAGCAGCATCTGCTTTTCTTCTTCTTTGTCTTTTTCTTTGTAGTTTTCTTTTTCTTTGTAGTCTTCTTCTTTTTCTTTGCCATAATCAAATCACTCCGTTAGGTTCTTTTTCCTGTTCTTCATTCTCAGTATTTAAAGTTTGTTGAAATAGACTCCAATTCCAAAACCAATATAAAGGAGTGATTACTAGCAATTGCTAACATGGGATTTTTTGGTTTTTTCAGGAAAAAGGAGCCGTCAGAAATCAGGTTTTCTGAGGTAGCAGCCTGGCTGGACAAACATGTCGAGAATAAGCATCTGGGCAAGAAGATTAGCAAGTCCAAGAACATTATCAGGGAAAGGATTGACCAGGGCTACAAGTTCTTAGAGGACCTGGAAAAGGCCAGTCTAAAGAATGATAACATCCCTGAGAGAGCAAAGCACATGATGGAGGGCCATAGAAAGACGTACACTCAGAGGCTTAGGCGCTTTCTTGACGAGATTGAGGTTCCTGATGACTTTGCTCAGATAGGGCACTACACTGCCAGGTTCTCAGAGTCTATTGATAAACTGAGTGGGGAGACCCAGAAGAACTATCTTGTGCTCAAGGAGTTCATGGAAGAAGAGCTCTCAAGAGTTGTCAAGACTATTAAGAGCATTGAGGATGAGCTCTCAAAACTCCAGGCAAGCTCAAGCAGTATAAGGATGACTTAAAAAAGAAGGCCAGGCTAGAGGAGGATAGAGCTACTCATGAAAAAAACCTTGATGAGTTAAAAGAGAGAAAGGCCAGGCTTGAGAAGAAAATGAACACCTTGAAGCAGAGCAAGGATTATAATGAGTACAAGGTGTTCCTTGAGAGGAAGAAGAAGTATGAGGAGCAGTTAAAGCAGATTGAGAACGAGCTCAAAGAGGTATTTGCAGAGCTTCACAGGCCTCTCAAGAAGTACAAGCGCGGTTCTCTTAACGAGAATATCATTGACAGATACCTGCTTGACCCTGCAGGCGCCCTGGAAGAGGATGACAGCCTGCTAATAAGAGAGGTTCTTAACAAAATGAAAGACCAGCTGGACCTCCTGGAATTAAAAGAGAAGCAGCTTGAGAAGACAGTTGAGATAATCAACAGGCTTGACAAGGACTTTTTCACCAAGAGAAAGCTGGAGATAGGCAGGCTCAAGGGCCTGAACAAGGAAGCTGCCACCAAGATTAACAGGAGTGTTGCTGCTCTTAACATATCTGAGAACGAGACCTGGCTAAGTTCAGTTGAGGAGAAGATTGCGCTGGCAGAGAAGATGATAGAGGAAATCAAGAGGGAGATCGGTGATATTAATCTCGAGTATCTTAAGCAGAAAGTCAAGGAGAAGACCCAAGAGATTTCTAATGTTATCATTCATGATGATGAAAAATGAATAAACTCATTTCTTTTGCTAAAGAGTTCACCAAGGAGCATATCGATGAGCTTGACTCTGTGGAAAAGATAGGGAGAAAATATTTCTATGTCAAGAAAGACCTCAAGGAGCTAAAAGACAAGATTGATTTAGAGCCCTTCTCAGTAGGGCTTCCCCTTGGAGAGCTAAAAGAAAATAAATTCGTGCCCAGCCCTGCACTGCTTGATATGCTCTGTAAATACTCTGATAAAAAGGTTCATGTTAATGAAAAGGGGCAAGAGGTATTTCTCTACGGCAATGATGTGTTTGAGGAGAACATAACCAAGGGCAGGGACAAAGAAGGCCTTGTTCTTGTAATTAATGATAAAGAAGAGTGCCTTGGCTACGGAGACATGATTTTCAAGGGCAAGAAGAAAGTATTAAAGAACATCTTAGACAGAGGGGACTATTTGAGGAGGGAGAGGTACTGACTCAACAGCATCTTTGCGAGGTTGGTTACAAATTGCAGGTGCGGTGTCTCTGGATTCTGCTCCATGCTTCTCAGCCTCCTGCCATCAAGAACATTTATGTTATATCTATCTGCATACTGCCTTGCACTGAAGGTTAAGTCTGTATCTGTGGCTATCATCTTCTTTGCTCTTCTAGCAGTGTAGGCATTGGCTACATAGTTGAACTTCATCACTTGTTTTAAAGGCACCAACCTGTTTTTTGAGAGGTGGGCTTTGCACTCAATAACATAGAACTCTTTTTCCTTGGTGTTGAACATCACCAAGTCATACTCCCTCTTATTGGCATAGTCTTTCTCAAGCGCATAGTTCTTCACCCACTTGTTCTTCTTTATTAACATATAATTATTCCTTAGCAGAGCATTCTTCACCCTGCCTTCGAAGTCATGCCCTGTTTTTGCTGGATTCATTTTAAGCGGGTGTCCTAAACGAACGTCGCAGCCATCAAATGCAACATCAGCATTGTTTTGCGCTGATTTGCATGGCGCGGCGGAGCTTTGCGATAGCAAAGCGGAGTAGGGCGTTTAGGACACTCAAATACTCAATCTTCTACTCGTTTCTCCAGGGGTGAAAAGGTCTTCTTGGCCTGGTCTGACACCTTGTCTCCAAGAGCATAACCCAGAGCTGCCCCCACTCCGGTTCCCAGAAGTTTCTTCTTCATCTCTGGGTCAAGATTCTTGTCAGCTCTTATATAATCCTCTACCCTTGGGCCTACCATCAATCCAAGCACGCCTCCCAGGGTTGCGTATTTCAGATTGGCGTCATTAAGTATTTTCTGCTTGGTTATTTCCTGGTATGCATAGGCTATTGCGCCTATGAACAGGCCTTCTCTTAGCAAGTCCATTCTCCTCTACCTCCATTTATTTTTTTAGTATTCCCAGCAGGAACCTCTCAAGGCCTTTGTACACGCCTATTGCTGCTCCCTCTTTTAGGAAGTGGTTCTTGATACCATATCTCTCTACTATGCGCTCTGTTATTCTTCTTGAGAACTGAAAGGTTGTATCCAGGGGGTTAGACACCTGTCTTTCCCTTACATATTCCAGCAGCTGGTCTGCTATGAACTCCAGCTTGTCAGGCTGGTTGTTGTAGAGCCCCAGCACTTGCTTATACTCCTCATCCATTCAATCACCCCCTCTTGGCTTTTCTACAGCCTTGTCTATCTTGTAGATAATGGAATTGTATCCCTTGTCATGCAGAAGATAGTTCAGAAAGGCTTCTTTTGGCGGAGGGTTTACTTTTATTTTGCTTGCCCTCATGGCTGTGGATGCATTAAAGCATTCCTGCTCAAGGCTGGTTATGTATGCCTTTGACTCCCTTAATGCTTTTTCTCTCTCCTTGTTCTGGTATTCTAAGTCTCCGTTATAATCTGTCAACTCCTGCACTTTATTCTTTAAAGACTCAAAAGCTTCAGTCCTGTCAAGCCTTCTTGCATACACTCTTTTTACTCCCTGGTAAAATCCCCCTATCTCTCTGCTTATGCTGCTTGAGTTTCTCATTCCCAGGAAGAACATGAACATTGCTCCTATGGCAGCATATTTTTTCAGGCTTGGCGGGTAGAACCAGCTTTTCATTCTTCTTCCTGACATGTATGCTATGCCTGCAAGAGTCCCTCCTGTTAAGAGTATCTTGCTCCCTGAACTCATCTTTTTCTTTTTTTCTTGGCTCTCAAGTCTTTGTTCAAGATCAGAATCCATTTTTTCACCTTCAAACCTTTTTTGTATTTTTTGTTAGGCAAGGTGTTTAAAATATTGAACTACGAGAAAATCGGAGAGAAAACGAAGAAATCGGAGATAAAGAGGTTATACTCGGAATCAGATAAAGAACTCCTCCTTCTTCATGTGCTCAACAACATCATGCACCTCTAACTTTAGAATGCCAAAATCCCTCAGGTCATCAAGAAAGAGATAGAACTCCTTAATGCCAGGGAAAACAGCATCAACCATATAATCATACTTGTCTATGCTGAAAACAGAGTTAACATTCTCGTGGTCTCTGAGATAGCTCAGTATCTCCTCTTTGTTCCTAGCCTTGATAAAGACAAAGCTTCTGAAGAAAAATCCCAGCTTCCTGAAATCAATAAAAGAGGTGTGCTTGGTAATCACCTTGTGCTTCCTGAACTTCTGGTAATGGTCAAAAACAGTTGTAACCGGAATTCCAGTCTCTCTGCTGATATTACTAAAGCTCTTCCTGGCATCACTTCTAAGGTGTTTTAGAGCTTTAGCCTGTTTTTTGGTCATGTGCATTAAAAACATAGTCCAAACAACTCATTAATAAACCCTTGCAGAGAAAATGCGAAAAATTTTCAAGAATATAAAAAAATATTAAAATACAGGAGTTATAGTAGGACTTCTTGCTCTATTTTCATGGATATATCCTT
>CBFDDS010000019.1:0-9296 GCA_965603625.1 Candidatus Woesearchaeota archaeon | reverse complement strand
ATCGGAGAGCTTGTCCAAGTCAACCTCGCTCTGCTTAACCAAGAGTTTGCCAATCCTATGGGACTTCTTTTCATACTCCCCAAAGAAGCCCTCCTGCAGGGCATACCCAAAGCCTTCTTCTGAGAGCTTTTCAAGGGTTTCCCCAGAAAACAAACACTCCCATTTATCATTTTTTCCAGTCACAACCGGCTCATACTGCTCATACCCTCTAAGAAATAAGTCCAGGGCTAGCATAGGGATGTGTGTAAACCTGAACATGGTGTGATAGCTCATCAAAGAGAAGAATGAGGAGGACATTATAAATATTGTTGAATTTATGTACGGGAGGGGATATACAATTGAAAAAGGAGTTTGTTTAATAAATAGAAATTATTTAGTCTTAAAAATATACCCTGGTTGTTAACGTATTACTTTTATTACTTTTTGTTTTTTCTTAGGGTTGCTGACAGTGGTATTGATTATGTCTTCGCCGGTTTGATCTATAATATCCCTGGCTTTGACTTTGATTGTATAAGAACCATTAGGAAACTTGCTTGTATCCCAGAGCCAGTCATAAGGTGAAGTTGGAACTCTTTTTTGTAATTTGTCATTTAAAAGAAATTCAAGGTTCTTTATTCCAATTTCATTGGTTGCTTTGGCACTAACAGTGACAAGCTTGGAAACGATAGAGTCATTTTTAGGCGCTACAATTGAGACAGCAGGAGGTTCATCATTAATGACCTGACGATCTATAACGCCCTGCAAGCGAGGTGAATTAGTAGACTTAAGCCAGGTCACAAGTCGTTCTTTCATTTCTTTCGCTTGTGCATAAAAATTCCCACGATTCGGGTTATTGCCAATCAGATTGTTCATCTCATGAGGATCATCTTTAAGATTATAAAGAGCATCAAGGGCTTTGGATTCTGGAGAATTTGCAAACATAAACTTCCATTCAGGTGTGCGCACCATAAAGTTAGGCATAGAACTACTTGGCCACTCGGAAACACAAAAATCAAGCCCTGTATAAGTTCTCCCTTCAATAAGCGGGCGAAGACTATGTCCTTCTGATTCGTACCTATTAATGCCAAAATAATCAAGGATAGTCGCAAAAAGATCAATATGTGAAACAGGATTAGCTACAACAGCACCAGAGGATATGCTTTTTGGAAAGCGTATAATAAGGGGGATGTGTGCTGACTCTTCATAGAACACGAACTTTGAATACATCCCGTGTGCGCCAAGCATCTCTCCATGATCGCTAGTAAAAACAACCAGTGTATTATCTGCAAAGTCAAGTTCTTCAAGCTTGTCAAGAAGCTTACCAACCCAGTAATCCACCTCTTTAACCATTCCATAATAATCAGAAATCATATATGGCACAAGATCCTTATTCTTGTAACGTTGCATTTCTTCCAATGAAGCTCTTTTAGTATAAGGCGAATTATCCATTGAATCATCAATACTAATCGGCGGATCGCAATCCTGGGGTGGATACATACCATAATAGGGTTCGGGTACTATTGTTGGTGGGTGAGGGGGCCCGATTGAACAAGTAAGAGAAAATGGAGCGCGTTTTGGATTTTTTTTTATTTGTTCCAAGGCCTTTATTGTTTCTTCTACAATAAAGGCAGTACGTGTGCGGTCAAAGGGAATATATAGATTACCATAACTGCCGGCTTCTCTATAATCATCCTGTTGGTCGTACCTCCAATCAATAGGGTCAGGCTTATAGGGTCGATTGGAATAAGGATCGATCAATTCGCCTTCTTCTGCAGGGCGTCGATGAGAAACTTCATCTAGATATTTTAAATATGCAGCTCTTTGACTAACTCCACCTTTTGGTGTATACCTACCACCCTGTCGGACATAATTATTATATGTTGAAGCAAATTTATATGGTGTATGCCACTTCCCATAATACTCGGTATGCCACCCATGTTCAGACATAATGTTATCAAACGTTGGCACATCCGCTACATCCGGGCTATCATAATCTTTATTCTGTCTAACTCCCAAACTCTCGGTACTATGCCCAGTAAGAATAACTGCACGTGAAGGTACACAAACCGGACAATAAGTATAAGCGTTTTCAAAATAAACACCTTCGCTGGCCAAACGGTCAAGGTTGGGGGTATGTAATACTTTATTGCCGGCTCGGCTCATAGTATTATAGCTCTGTTGATCGGTCATGATAAACAACAAATTGGGTTTAGTTAAACTATCCTTTTGACTCTGAGGTGGTCTCAAAGCGTTGCTCCCCAAAGTTAATGATGTTAAGCCTAAAGACATATCCTTAATAAATTCTCTTCGAGTTATTTTTTTCATTTTTATCTCTTTTTAGCCTCAATCTTTCTAGGATACTCGTAGAAATTATAAATGTTTCTTAATTATCCCTATTTTTCCATTAAAAGAATGATAGCCCCGCCCGGACTTCCGATACCTAGGGGACCCCGGTCTTTTTTGACTAGGAGTCGCCTTATTTTCGCCAACGTTTTGCGCCGAAGGCGGAAAAGGTTGTTCGAACCGAGGTCCCAGGACGTTTTCGGCGAAAGCTTCAGGAATCTCTGATTTCTCGCCACCAAAATCCTGGATGATTGTTCGCGCAAGAGAACCAAAGCAAGCTTTTTTGATTGCTCTTGTGCCACTACACCACGGGGCTATGGTAGTTCATAACTGTTTACTGCTTTATAAAGTTTATTTATTAACAACAGAAAACTATATATACTCTCAGCAAAACTCTTTCGGAGAAGGGGTGAGAGCACTCCAAAGACTGGTTCTTTGGCAGGGTTAGGGTGATAGAATGGTGGATGCTACCAAGCGGGCAATAGAATTAAGAGATACTATGCAGGATGATGCAGGCAGGGCTCTTGTTGTTGATTTTCTTAGGGCCAGGCAAAAGCTGGATATTAAGTCTGCTGCCGGGCTTCATAAACACTACTCAACTGGCGAGCATATTTTCAGAACCAAGTTCAGTGTTAATCAGATTGATCCAATAGCTGCAGATGCTTATAAAGATGTTGAATTAGTTGATATTCGCCAGATGCCTGAGAAAGAAGTTGAGGACTTGGTTAAGAGAGAGAAGTTTGATTTTCCTCTTTGGTATAAGCATGCTGACGGCTTTGACATGAAAAGAGTGCTTGACTATAATCTTGTCGTCATCCTCCAGCTTGCAGGCTGCAATTTTCACACAAGAACAGGCAGGGGCGGATGCCTTTATTGCTATGGCGATGACCTGAGCAACAGTGGCCAGCCCTCTGATGTGACCACATGGCTCACACCTGTTGATACTGTTGACAGCATGTTTGAAATTAGCAATAATCTGGGCTCCCAATACAAAAGCTTCGGCTATGACGTTGATGTTAAGGTGCTCAGGATTTCTGGCGGTGAAACCACTATCCTGCCAGACTTTGTCCTTGACACTTTCAGGGCAGCTGAGAACAGGGGCTATGATTTTGCATACCAGATTGATTCTAATCTTTCCACAGGAACTGCGATTAAGAGACTGATTGACAGGGGAGTGTATGACAAGCATATTCTTGAAAGGATTGCAGAATATCCTGTTAAACTACTGGCAGCTATTAAGGGTGTTAGCCAGGAGAATCTTGTTAATAACATCAGGGCCAAAACAAATTTAGAAGAGCAGCTGAATTCAATCAAGTTGTTCATGAGAGCAGGTATTGAGCCTTTTTTCCAGATGTATAATCCTGAGCCTGAGGCTCTAAGAGAGTATCTTCCCAGGATGGATGCCAGGATTAAGAACTTTTCTAAGAGAGTGCACATAGGCCCTTTGAGCACTTCTTACGGAACTACTCTTGAGCGCGTGGTGCGTGAGGCTAATAGGTTGAATAAAGACCCTGTAGAACATGTTTCAAATACATTAGCAGAGTGGAAGGATAACTTTGAGCTAAGCGAAGAGGTAATGGATGACCACTTAAGAAAAAACCATGGTGTTGGTTATAAAGATACAGTCAGGTCTGATGCTAAATTAGAGATTTTAAAATAAAAAAGTATATATACCATTTTCATTTCCTTTTTTGCGATGATAATTCGTTCTTTAAAGCTGAGGAACATAAGGTCTTATGTCGATGAGACTATTAACTTTCCTACAGGCGCTGTCCTGCTCTCAGGAGACATTGGGAGCGGCAAGACCTCTATTCTGCTGGCCATGGAGTTTGCTATCTTCGGCATTATGAAGGGAATTGTGTCTGGCACCACTCTGCTCAGGCACGGGGCACAGAACGGCTTTGTAGAACTCTCATTCACCCTCGGCAAGGACAGCATTGTGATCAAGCGCTCATTAAAAAGAACTTCAAGCGGGGTTGTGCAGGAGCCAGGAGTGCTAACTGTCAATGATAAGAGTACCGAGTGCACTGCCCAGGAATTAAAGGCAAGGATTCTTGAGTTGATTGGCTACCCTGAGTCCCTGCTTAACAAGTCTAAATCATTAATCTTCAGGTACACTGTGTTCACGCCCCAGGAGGAGATGAAGAGGATTATCTATGAGAACAGGGAGGACCGCCTTGATATCCTGAGGAGATTGTTTAACATTGACAAGTACAAGAGGATAAAGGACAACTCTCTTAATTATATAAGGGAGCTTAAGAACAAGACCAGTGTGCTGCGGGGCAAGCTTGAGATTCTGCCTGACAAGAAGAGCGAGCTGGTTGAGTATGAAAAGCAGGTTGATAATCTAAAAGAAAAGCTTGAGGATAATGAAGAGGACCTGGTTGGCATAAAAGCAGGGTTTGAGAAGGCAAAGCAGGGGTTTGAGGAGCTTGAGCAGGAGCTTGATGAGCTAAAAAAGGCTGAGAAAGAATACGAAGTAAGAAAGAGCGAGTTTAATTCTGACACAAAGCAGCTTGACAAGGGCCAGGCAGAGCTGAAAAGGGTTAATGCTGTGCTTAATGATTTGCTGAAGGGCTTGGAGGGCTTTGATGCCAGCAAGGCAGGTGAGATTAAAGACATTATCAAGGCAAAGAAACAAGAGCTGAAGAGCACTGAGAAAAAGCTTTCAGAGATTAACACAAGGAAGTCAGAGTTCAGGACCAAGAAGAGCGCTTCTGAAAAGATTATCAAAGACGTGGCTGACAGAGATATCTGCCCCTTATGCCAGCAAAAGATTACTCTTGAGCATGCAAGGCAGGTTAATGCAAGGGAGCAGGTGATTATAAAATCATGCGAGAACAATCTTTCAAAGCTCGATGAATTTGAGAGGAAGGGTGTGGCAAAGAAAGAGGGTGTTGAGCAGGAGATTGATAATTATCTTGCAGGAGAAAAAGAGCTTGAGGCCAAGAAGGTAAAGCTCGAGGCCCTGGAGGAGAAGAAGGAGCAGAAGAAGAGCCTTGAAAAGGAGGTTTCAGAGTTTAGGAACAGGATTGGCAAGAACAAGGGAGTTATCGAGGAGCTGGGAGAAAAACTGGAAAAGGGACAGGGCAAAAAAAAGGAATACGAGCAGGCTAAAAAAGAGCTTGAGGAAAGGAGAGAGGAAAAAGACAGGGTTGAGAAAATAGTTGTTGAAAAAAAGACCAAGCTTGAGACAGTAACCCAGATGATAACCCGGCTGAAGCAGGAGATTGAGCGCATGAAGCAGGACGAGAAAAAGCTCTTGCACCTCAACGAGGTAAAGTCCTGGATGCAGCAGCACTTCATCAACCTGGTGGATGTCATTGAAAAAAATATATTGGCAAGGATATACACCGAGTTCAACACCTTTTTCCAGGAATGGTTCAACACCCTGCTTGAGGACGAGGCTCTCAGCGTCAGGCTTGATGAGTATTTCTCCCCTGTTATCGAGCAGAACGGCTATGAGACCTGGTTGGATAACCTCTCTGGCGGAGAAAAGACCAGTGTTGCACTCGCCTACCGCCTTGCCCTGAACAAGGTCATCAATGACTTCCTCAGCACTATCAGAACAAGGGACTTAATAATACTTGACGAGCCGACAGATGGCTTCTCCTCAGAACAGCTTGACAGGGTTAGAGAGGTCATCAACCAAATCAATGTTGAGCAGGTAATCCTTGTGAGCCACGAGGCAAAGATGGAGAGCTTTGTGGACAGCATTGTTCGTGTGAGAAAGCATGGGCACGAGAGCAGGGTTCTCTAAAAGAAAGATTTATATACATCTATCACTAATTGATTTTCATAATAAACTTAACAAAAACTTAAGGGTGGGTATGCATGAAAAGACATCTATGCTTTGTGATATCATTTGTCCTATTAATAATCTTCAGTGCCAGCGTCAGTGCCTCGATAGGTATTATCTTAAAGTCTCCTTCTGACGGTACTTCTACAACTAGTTATACTCAGGACTTTATTTACAGCTTTAACCAGAGCCCTAGCCTAGACCCAGGCATATTAAACTGCTCTTTAATTGTGGATAACGAAGTAAAGCGCGTCAGGAACACTCTTTTTGTTACAGGTAACAATAAGATTACCATAACTCTTGAAGGAGGAAACTATGAGTGGTACATGAAGTGCGTTGATGGTGATCATACAGAAGTTTTTTCTGATATCTGGATTATTCACGTAAATACTGGTGGTGAAGTAAAAGAGGGTTATGAGACTATCTATAACTATAACGGACTTAGGAGCTATAAATTTACTATAGAGCCTGGCCAGAGCCCTGTTGAGCTGCCTGCCATACTTGGAGGAGAGGATATCCAGATTGTAATCAACGGAAAGATCCACTACCTTGATATTCTTAAGATGGGAGTATATGTTAACACCAGTTTTGTTGAGGTTAGGGACCGTACTTCTGGCACAGTCCACAAGATGCTGATTGGCGATGCTCTAACCTTTGACTTTGACAAGGATAAGAAGACTGATATTGGGCTCAAACTTGTTGATGTTGAGAGAAATGTCAATGCCTTCTTTATTTTGACTCCTTATCCTGGTACACAGGCTGAGGAACCTGAGCCAGAGCCCGAGCCTGAACCCGAACCAGAACCAGAAGAAGAGCTTGAGGAAGAGGAAGTTGGGGAGGAAGAAGAGGTGGCCCAGGAGCCAGAAGAGGAAGTAGTGGAAGAGGAGGAGCCAGCAGCAGAGGAGGAAGAGGAAGAAGTTGAGGAGACAGAGCCTGTTGAAGCACCTAAAAAGAAGAATTATCTCTGGCTCATACTCCTGATAATAGTTATTGCAGTATTCATAACCGTCCTTATCTTTAACTTTGTCTTAAAAAAGAATAAGGGCAAAGTGAAAGAGGTAAAGGTGAGCAAGGAAGAGGAGAGATACAAAAAGATTATGAAAAAGGATAAGAAAGAAGAAGCCGCGCTCGCCAAAAAAGAGGATGACGACTGGCCTGCACTAAAAGAGAGCCAGGACAAGTCTATTGACATCATAAAAAGTTCTGGGAGGAAGCAGAAAAAATGAGGAGAGCAGCTAGGATAGAAATATTCTTTGGCTTGTTTGCACTTGCACTTATATATCTCGTGCTAGCAAAAGATGCCTCAATAACAGGCTTTATCACAAGCCCCTCCTATGAGATCCTTCTTGTGTCTCCACCCCATGACCTGCAAACAACACAGACAAGCATGGCGTTCATGTTCAAGTACCCATACAATCTTGAGATAACTGAGTGCTCACTAATCCTCAACGATGAGCTTGCAAGGACAGCAAACGCGCTCTTATCACCCCGGGACACAAGGATAAGAGTGGACCTGGTTGAGGGAAGCTATCTCTGGAGAATTGAGTGCCTTGACGCGTCAACCAACACAAGACTCATCTCCAACACCAGGCGCCTGAGAATAGGAGAGCAGGTGGAGCCTGAGCTAAAGATAAGCAAGTTCCCTGGCAGGGACGGCTATCTCTACTCCTTTGAGCTAAGAGAAGGGCTTGAACTTGAAATAAATGAAGTCCTGCCCAATGATGTTCTGAGAGCAGTCAAAGATGAGAATGAATATGACATAAATATCCTTAGAATCTTCCAGGACTACAGCACAGGAATAGAGAACGTGGAGCTCATGAATACACCTGGTGACAAGAGGATAAGGCTGGAGACAGGAAAGTCCATCCCTCTGGATTTAAACAATGACTGGGAGGATGACATGATTCTGGCCCTTACAGACATTTCCTATAGAAAGGCCTTCTTTAAGGTGAGTGTGCCGGCACCAGAAGAAGAGGTAGTGCCAGAGGAGGAGCCAAGGGACACAGGCATTGAAGCGCCGACAATCATTATAAAACCCTTGGAAATGGAAGAAGAGGAGAAAGAGCCTGCTGAGATTTCTGAGAAAGAAGGAGCATTTGGAATTGTGCAGTTGTTTGTGATAGGACTAGTCATTGTTGTCATTATTGCATTAATCACAACTCCAAGGGACAAGAAAGAGAAAGATGAGAGGAGCTACATCTCTGCTCTTAAGGAGAGAGTTAAGTTCATTAAACCCAAGAAGAAGCCAGCTAAGAGGAAGCGCAGGAAGAAGAAATAAATTCTTTTTATGACTTTAATATTTTCTTATCGTTCTCTATTATCTTCAGAACAACCTCTTCAATATCCAAGCCACGGAGGTGAGCCAGCCTCACCAATTGAATAAATGCGTCTCCAATTGCGTTTTCAAGTTCTTTTTCATTATACTTTTCTTTTCTGTGCTCCTTATTAACATACTCTCTTGCAAGCTCGCCAACCTCCTCTACCAGGTGATTAAAGGTTAGCTGCTCATTAGGAACAGTATTTCTCTTCTTGTCCCAGGCATCCATTAGTTCAATAATTCTGGCTTGTAGTTCTTTTACTTCCATAAAGCTGAATTTCATCTAGAGATATAAAAATCTTTCGAGAAAAAATAATTTTTTAAACCCCAACTGTTTCTTTTGCTATACTCAAGGGGCTGTAGTGTAGCTTGGCCATCACCCCAGCTCGGGGTTCGTGAGAATGGCATGCCTCATATGCCAGTCAATGAAACGGACAGCTGGTAACCCGTGTTCGAATGAGAAACTGTGTTGCTCACCCAGAAAAACATAGTTTTTCTGAATGTCACGGCAGCCCCATGTTTCTTTCTTTTAGATAAAATTTAAAAAGAGATACTACTCACTGATAGTTAATATGAAGCTAAAGCAGGGATATGAAAAACTGACTGATAGAGTATATGATAATCAACAGGCCTGGTACAAACAACTAGATGAAGTAATCAAAAACCCATCCATGATAAAAGAAAATTTGTATGATATAATAACAAGCCAGAAATTAAAGAAAGACCTGGCATCAACAGTTGCTACATTAACCATAACCCACCCCATCAATGCCTTCTTTGAAACGCGGCCACCAGAACCAATGGCCAACCTTGTGTCTGCAAAAGCCAGACTATATGGAACAATACTAAGTTATGGCA
>CBFDDS010000018.1:0-9477 GCA_965603625.1 Candidatus Woesearchaeota archaeon | reverse complement strand
CAAAGAAGCACGGGGCAAGGGTTGAGCTCATAAGGATTAGTGACCATGATATCAAGTTCTGCACAGCCTGCGACACCTGCTACGCTCCTGATGCTGATAATGACTGTGTTATTAAGGATGACATGCGGAAGATTTACAAGAAACTATTAGAAGCAGACGGCCTGGTCTTTGGCACGCCGAATTATTTTAGGAATGTGTCTGCTATGATGAAGAACTTCATGGACAGGACTAATGCTCTGGTCATGCCAAAGAAGAAACTCAAGGGTAAATGCGTTATTGGTTTGTGTGTTGGTGGCCAGCCTCTGAGCGATACTGCTCATTGCGAGAAGGCATTTGAGAACTTTTTCTGGGGGCACGGCTTGAGAGTTGTTGCCATGATAAAAGCCCAGGCTGAAGAGCCTAACGAGCTCAAAAAAAATAAGAAGATAGAAGAAGAGCTTGTGAAATCAGGGGAAAAACTGGTTCTAGCATTAAAATAAATATATCAAGTATATCATTTCCCCTTAACCGCCTTACGAAAAATCATAGATTTTTCTAAATCAAAAAATCCAAATCTAAAACTATGTCTTTTTTGCTTTGTCAGAAATAATTGCGCTGTTGCCTGAAGGGTCTTCTATGGTTAGCTTGACTTTTTCCTGGCCCCACATCACTCTTGTGAGTTTCTTAATCATGTTCTTGGCCTTTTTCTGCTCTGCCTTGTCCTCTGCTTCATCCCTGAGGAGCTCTGTCATTTTCTTGAATCTCTGTAAGATGCCCTCAATGTTTGTTATGTAGCCGTTAGAGCTCTCCCCGGGCTCAATCGTGCCTATGTGTGGAATCTTGACAGTGGCGCGGGATGACTTGACAATTCTGATTTTCATGTCCTTCTCAGAACTAATCTCAAGAGTATATCTTGCAGAAGTCTTTTTCTCGTCTGTCTCAACATCTGCCTTGTGATAGCCGCAGTGAGAGCAGTTCATAGAGAAGAGATAGGTGTGTCCAAAGAAGGGTATGTCCATCTCTGACTCTGAAAGTGTGAGAGTTTTGTTATGGCACACAGGACAGGTCTCCCCTTTAATAACAGTGGGGGCACTCTCAGCCTCTTTTACTTTTCCCTCTTTTTTTGCGCTCTTCTCCTTTGCCACCCTACTTCTATTTTTGGAAATTTTCTTTTTATAGTTTGTTGTTTTTCAAACTATTGGTTCATAAACCTTGTTTTGATTTACAGAAATCTTTTTAAAAGCCTACGCAGAGGTTTAAAAAGCTTTTGGGTTACATTTAATCAATAAAGAAAGATGTGATAAGAAAAAATCAAGAATTTATTCTTCTGTTTCTTCGCCGCCAAGAGGATTGGTTGCTCCCTTTGACCTGAAGATGGTTGCAAAACTGGGAGTTACAACAATATAGTCGTCTCCGAAGCCTGCGATGTCCCCTTCAACAGCATCGGTTGTCTTCTTGAGCTTGTTGACTGCCCTCTTGAGCTCCACCAGGTCCTTGTCTTTGAGAGGCTTGATGTTTACTAGTGCGATTGTGTAGCCCTCTCTTAAGGTGTCCAGGATTGGCTTGATGTCTGAGAAGTCGTTCATCACAAAGGGCCTGACAACAATCTTTGAACTCTTTCCATGCTCTGCTTCTGTGTTCAGCTCAACATACTCATCTTCTGCCTGGAGATTATCATCCTCATCATAAACGCTTTTCTTTCTCCTTTTTATTGAAAAAAACTTCATAAAGCTTCCCTCCTTGCTTCCTCGTCTTAACTCAAGGACTTTTATTGAATATTGATTAATATTTGTTTTGTGCTTGAAATATATAAAACTTTCTGTTTTAACCCTTAAATGGTGGTTCTATAACTAAGCAACATAGAGACCTAGCTCTTTCTTGAAATCCTCTATTAACCTTACCTCGCTGGGGTCAGTCTTTAGCCTCAAGGCAAGATAATAAGAGGTTAGGTCACCAAGAACAATGGCAGAGAACATCTTGCTAAGCAGAGAAGGTCCTCTTATGCCAATCTCTGTGTCACTAACGCCTTTCCTTATCATAATCCCCTTCGTAAGGCTCATCCTCTTCTGTATCCTCCTGTGGTCCTCATCAAATCTCAGCAGAACTGCATGATAGTTCCCTCTCACATTCTCATAGCCCTCAATTTCATTATGGTTCATCTCAGAAAACACATTGTTAAAGGCAAAGGTTTTTGAGTTCTCATTGAACTGGCACTTCCATCTATAGCCAACAGTCTCAAAGCGCTTGCTGGTATATATGATTGGAGTCTTGCTGACCAGCTTCTCTGACAGCACAATAGCATTCTTCTCCAAGACCTGCATCTGGGGTTTCAGGTCATCCTTTAATCTGAGAACTTCTCTGGCCCTGCTCTCAACCAGTCTCAGTCTCTCAAGGATTCTGAGCATTGCAAAGAACTGCACAGTCATGCCTGCTCTTGGCTGGTAGCCTGTGGGAGTGGGCGGGAGAGCAACAAAGGGAACTCTTGAGGTCTTTGCGTAATCTGCGAGCTTGCCGCCCTTTGCAACAGCAATCACATCGCATCCCCTTCTCCTTGCCTCTTTGTAAACGCTAAGAGTCTCCTCGGTATTTCCGGAAAATGAGCAGGCAAGTACAAGCATTGGCTTCTCAACCCAGGCAGGAATAGTATAGTCCTGGATGACATAGATGTGTGTTTTTTCATCAAAGAGATAGGTCTGGAGAAGCGAGCCTGCAATGCTTGAGCCTCCCATGCCAGCGATGACAACAGAATGATACTTTTTTTTGAGCTTGCCAAGGTCCAGGGCTTCTACAAGGCCATAGCCCTTCTCAGCCAGCAGAGGAGTGTCAAGAATAGCTCCCCTCATATTATAAGGGTCATACTTTGCATAGTAATCCTCAGGAAACCTCTCTTCAGGCATAAGAACAGCTCCTCACCTTTTTCTTTTTAAGACTAATAAGAGTGATTACACTTTATTTTAAATAATTTGTGTTAAACAAATTTTAAATTAGAAAGCTTTATATAAAACAGGCGAAACTATTATCCTTTAATTACTTGTAATTTTCACTTTGAGGGTTAAAAGGTTTGGGGTGAATAACTTGAAAAAATTAATCTTAGCTATCTGTTTTCTATTGTTAATATACTCTGTTGGTGCATGGACAAACAATGCATATTTTGACCTTTCAAATGACCATCTTGGGATGAATGAATCCCTTGGAGGAGTGATTACCTCTCTGGATTATAACAATCTCAGTGTGCTTAAGAACGGCACCATAACAACTGCGCAGGGAAGCACGAATCACTATCAGTACCTCAAGTTTAACTCTTCCTGGCCCTCTCCAAGACTGGTTTATGAAGCTGATGATAATGATGTGGTTGCTGATTTCATTAAAATAAGGGACACTGACTTTATCTTCCAGTATGATGTTGAGTTTGACAGCGGACTCAGATCTGAGGTTAGCAATGCAGAGCTAACAGACCTGAGAGGAAAATACATCAACATACTTGGTTCTGATTACTACTTTGCTGACACAAGCCTTCCTGTCGGCAATGTGGACTTAACCTTGTACCTATTAGAGTGCATGGAGAATGCTACTCTTACTAATGGCAGCAATAATAACCTTACTCTCTGCGATGGTGTAGATTATCAGGTTGATATTCTTGCTATTGATACCAACCCGCCTTTTACCACCAATATAAGTTTTAATGGTGAGTCCACTAATCTGAGTGAAGGAGAATCAGATGTTATTGGAGCAGGGTCCCTCTTATATGTTGGTGTTTGGAATATCACCAACACCTCTGTAACTTATTATCTGGGACTTAATATGACAGAGATAAGAGACTCTGATGTTACTGACGGAGCCTATGATGCAGGCTTCCTGAGTGTGGGAAGTGAAACCATTGACGGCGCTTATATTAGGATGAGCGGATACAACACATCAAGCACTATTTTCAGGTTAAATAATATCTCTTATAGATTGGAAGCAGACGACGACTATCACATAGGTGTGGGCAATGGCTTTAGGGGAGAGTTTAGTGAGCCAGAGGCCATGATTACCACTCACTGGGACCTTATGTATCACGGCCTGAACTACCCTGACTTCACTGACTCTACTTACTACATCCCGATAAATGTTTATCACACCTCTGACAATGCAAGCTACTACATCAACTTCACCAATGTGAATGGAGATAATGTTTCCTTCCCATACGTAGACAACTCCAACACATCCAACCAGGGCTTTAAGTATGGAACCCATAACAACAGCCTGCACTTTTTTGAGGGATACATCAACATCACTAGCTGTAACATGAGCTGTGTCTTTAACATAGAGCAGGGTGATTACTTTATTATTAGCAATCAGTCAGACTTGTTTAATCCTTACACAATATCAACAGTGCTTAGGTATGAATCTATAAACACCACAAACTCTAATATCACCTTTACAGATTTAGCTGACGGCAGCACCATAATAGTTAGCTATGTAGCTTCAAGTGTTGAGAATGTGACAGGAACAGGAGGACTTGTTGTTAATGGTATGTCCCACAACGTCACCATAGAGAATTCCTCAACATATGCTATTGCTGTTGATATGAATTATGATTTAGATATTAACACAAGCGATGAGGTAAGAATCACTGTAAACGGTGGAGGAATCCTTGGCCTAGGCAACCAGAGCAATATAACCAGCTCCAACAACATAACCCTATCGCTCACCACTCTGAGCACCCACTTTGAGGAATACACCAACAATGAAACCAGCAATGTTACAATAACCAGGAATGACGCCACCAACACAGTTGACTTTGATATTAGTAACTTTGGCCTGCCCTCAGGTCTGCTTGCTATGTATGAACCTGGTACTGGCTCAAATAGCGAGAGGGGCATGACCATGTATGGGGCCTTGTTCAACCACACAGGTGTCAACCTCACCAGCACCCTGGTAATCTATTATCCCTTGAATCAGGTCTTTGGTAATGCAAGCATCCAGGAGTCAGTAGGCATAAGCATGACGCTTTCAGCTAGCAGTGCGACTGTGTCTGTGGGCACTTTTAACTTCACTGTTAATGTCACCTCGAACTACTTCAACACCTGCGACTATGCGATTTTTAATTCCTCTGACTCATCTGTTGTGTGGAACTCCAGCTCATGCACCCAGGACTTTACCCAGAACTTCGATGCTCTCTACCTGCCTGTCGGGAACTGGACTATCAGGGTGAATGCTACAGACACCTTTGGATACTCCACTCAGGCCAACACAACCCTTGACTCCTTGGTTGCTATTGTGCCCAATATTAGCGGAAGCTCATCTGCTACTGGAACTATTGGAGGCGGTGATGTGGTGTTTACCTTTGACATGATAACCAAGGGTTATCCTTACATCAAGTTCTTTATGAACCTTACATCTGGTGCAAACACCTATGATGTAAGCTATGCCAGCATCGGGATAAACAACAGCGTGAGAAAGGATGTGTCTGGTTATCCGAGCTATGCAGGGGCAGAGGCTCTTACTCTGCCGGCCATATCCTCGGCTCCAGGATATGCAGGTGTTACCTCAGGCATTTACCAGTACAGTGCAACCACTCTCAGACTCACTCCCTACTCTGGCATGAGTGCAGGCACTTACACTGGCAGCTATGGCTGGGGCTTGTTTGACTCCAGCTCATAAGGTGAAGGTGATTTTATTTTGAAATTGAAAAAGGCATTATTTTTTTGCTCAGTGTTGTTTGTATTGCTTATTTTCTTATTGCTAGTTAGTTCTGTGTTGGGCGCCAAGGTGGCAGACTCAAATGGCACTATAACCATTAACAATGTGCATGGCGGTGTAAATGCAAGCTTTGGGAACATCCTCACTATTATCTTCAGGGAGCCTGGCTCGCCCTCTAATGGAGGGGGCGGAGGCGGAGGCAGCGGGGGATTTGACAAGCCTGATGTACAGGAAGAGGAAGAAGAGGTTATTGGAGAGCTTGATGAACTCCTGGGAACAGTAGAGCCCTCTGAGCTCGGCTTTGTGGCTCTAAGCACTGACAAGATGCTTGCTGAGAAGACTGATAACTTTGTCACTAAGAGCAAGCTTGACTCAAGCGGGCTTGTGTCCTGGATTGGTTCTGTAAAAAAATCCTCTGCCCAGGACGCGATTAACAGCATGGTGAATGATCTGGAAGAAGGAAACCTTGAGGCTCTCAGTGTTGAGCATCAGGCAGAGGTTTTCAGAATTACAACCATCTATTCCAACACTGACGCTTACACCTACAGGACAAGGGTTATTATCAAGATAACTGCTTCCAAGGATGTTAGCGATGTCAGGGTTCTTGAGCTTATTCCCAAGGGCTTTGCCAGCAGTGCCTCCTCTCTCGTGTTTACCTCTGATGTTCCAGAGATATTAGAAGACGACCCTCTGCTCCAGTGGAGCATCCCGTCCATGAGCAATGGTGAGACCAGGAGTCTTACCTACTATATCAAGGAAAAAATAGCAGGCGATTCCTTTAAGACCGTGGCTGTGTATGGGGCTCTAAAGCCTGCTGTGGTTGACCAGCCAACTCTGACAGGAGATGTGGTGGAGGAGCCTGAAGAGGAGCCAGAATCTGGAAAGGGATTTTCCTTTCCACGGATACCCCTAATCTGGCCTATTATAATCATTGTTGTGGTTGGAGGATTAATAGCAGGCATTATTATCCGTAAGAAGATGGTGCTTAAGCAGAAGGCCATGGCTGTATCAAAGCCAGAGCCAGAGAACCTGCTCATAAGGCCCGGGCTCATAGTTCCGTACGACAAGATTAGGCAGGTTGAGAAGTTCATTGAGAACGAGGCAAGGAGTGGCAAGAGTGATACTGAGATTAAACAGGACTTACTGGCTACTGGGTGGGATGAGCACACCCTGGACATTATTATGCATGACGTGCATGTGGTTGACCACCATGTTGACAAGCTCGACCACTTTGTAAAGATGTGCATTGACAAGGACATGACTCTAAGCCAGATAAGAACCACCCTCATCAATGTGGGCTGGAGAGAGGATATTGTTGACCTGCTTCTCGATGATTTTAGGTAAATTTATTAATTAATTCTTTTTCTCATCCTCATCATGAAAATATTCATCCGCACCTTTGGGTGCACGCTTAACCAGTCTGACAGCGAGGTGATGGCGGGTCTCCTGGCCAAGGCCGGCCACAGCTTGGTTGACAGTGTAGGGGATGCTGACCTGGTTATATTCAATACCTGCACTGTGAAGGACAATCCTGAGAAGCGCTTCTTTTCTGAGCTTGAAAAAGTAAGAGAGTTAAAAAAGAGGATTGTTGTTGCCGGGTGCATCCCCCAGGCAGACCAGCACCATGAAGTATTGAAAAGGGTTTCTTTGATTGGTGTAAGAGATATCTGCTCTGTTGCTGATGTTGTTGAGAGAACTGCTAAGGGAGATGTTGTGAGAGTGTTAAGGGGAAGAGACGAGGAAAGGCTTAATCTTCACAAGCAAAGAAGGAATTCTGTGGTTGAAATCATTCCTATCTGCGCTGGCTGTGTTGGTGAGTGCGCTTACTGCAAGACTCGCTTTGCCCGTGGCAAGCTTGTTAGTTATCCTGTCCGAGAAATCAAGAGGCAGTTTGAGGGCGCATTAAAGGAGGGGATTAGGGAGATATGGCTTACGAGCCAGGATACTGGTGCCTATGGCAGGGATATTGCTTCAAGCCTTCCAGAGCTTTTAAAGGAGCTCCTCTCTGTTAAGGGGGACTACAGGGTGAGGCTGGGCATGCTCAACCCCAACCATGCCTTTGAGTTTCTTGACGAGCTCATTGAGGTTTTCAAGCATCCCAACATGTTCAAGTTTGCCCACCTTCCTGTCCAGAGTGGCAGCAACAAGATTCTGAAATTAATGAACCGTAAATATAGGGTTGGGGATTTCATTAAGATTGTTAAGAGGCTAAGGAAAGAAATCCCTAAGATAACCATTGCCACTGATATTATCTGCGGTTTTCCTGGAGAAAGCGAGGAGGACTTTATAGAGACATATAAGCTGCTTGAGAACCTCAGGATTCCTGTTGTTAATCTTACCAAGTTCTCTCCCAGGCCAGGCACTCCTGCTAAGAAGATGAAGCAGCTTGACACAAGGATTATTAAGAACAGGTCTAAGAGGGTTGTTGAGCTTCAAGATAAGATTATTGATAACAAGGAGTGGCTTGGATGGCAGGGGAATATCATTATTGATGAGGCTGGCAAGCAGAATTCTTTTGTTGGCAGGAACGATTTCTATAAGCCTGTTGTTGTTAAGAATGCCAAGCTAGAGATTGGCGATATTGTAGAAGTAAGGGTTACCCGCGTTGTAAGAGATTATCTAGAAGCTGTAACCGTGTGAGCTCGTCGAGCGAGCGATGCCCCTCATGGAGCACTCTTCTTATGCTTTTTATATCGTAGCTTTCAGATACCCCCTTATAAACCTTGCCCTTGAAGGATCTTTTCCTTCTATATCATCGAGGTCTACTTCGAGGGGATCTTCGTAAATTTCTTCCATACCTCACCCCCCATTGACCAAAGATTCTCCTCGGTCAATCCTCTGTGTGGTATCCTCTAACTAGCATGGTGGCAGTTCTCATTTATATATTTTGTTGTGATGTATCATACTTTATCATACAAATCAAAATATTTAAAAAGGGGAAGATATTACCATATTAGATTTTCTCATATGAAGTATGAGGGTGATATATATGAAAGAGAGGGTTACACTTACTATAGAAAAAGAAGTTCTTCTAAAAGTAGATGAGAGCGTGAACGGCACTGATGTCAAGAACAGGAGCCATGCTGTGGAACTCCTGCTCACAAAGGCGTTTGGAGAGAACAAGCCTTCAAAGGCAATAATCCTAGCAGGAGGAAAAGGCATAAGGCTCACGCCAAAGACAAGCTTCCTGCCAAAGCCATTGATGAGAATACAGGACAAACCAATCCTGGAGCATAACCTTGACCTGTTAAAAAGGCATGGGATAAAAGACATCATAATAAGCATAGGCTACAAGGGAGGCAAGCTAAAAGAATACTTTGGAGACGGAAGCCAGTTCGGAGTGAACATAACCTATGTAGAGGAAAAGACTCCTATGGGAACCGGCGGACCCCTCAATCTCCTCAAGAACAAGGTAGACGACACCTTCATGCTCCTAAACGGAGACGAGCTCAAAGATATAGACCTGGAAGATATGTTCATGTTCCACAGAAAGAACAAAGGAACAGCAACCATTGCACTAACAACAGTAGAAGACCCTTCCAAATATGGGGTGGCAGTCATGAACGGCAATAAGATAATGACCTTTATAGAGAAGCCAACCAAGCAGAATGCACCCAGCAAGCTAATCAATGCAGGCTTATACATCCTGGAGCCAGAGGTGCTCAGGTCAATCCCAGAAGGCTTCTCACTCATAGAGAACGATGTGTTTCCCAAGCTGGCATCAAATGAAAAGCTGCTCGGCTATGTGTTTTCAGGCCAGTGGTTTGACACAGGCAAGGCAGAAGGATTCTCAGATGCAGAGAGAGCCTGGGA
>CBFDDS010000017.1:0-9817 GCA_965603625.1 Candidatus Woesearchaeota archaeon | reverse complement strand
TTACCGAACTTCTTCTTTATGAGTCCAACCTTGATTTTCTGGCTTTCCTTTGCGATTGTTTCACAAACACAAAGCTCTTTTGGCAGCCCGCACGTACTGCATGTTTCGCTCATTTTGTTTTTTTAGTCTGTTTTGTTTGTTTTTCTACTGTTTTTATACTCTTTTTTTTATCTGTCTTCTCATCAAGTGATTCCAAAAGCATCATCCTGGCAATATCCTTCTTCAGCCGTCTCAATTGCCCGGTATTTTTAGGCGGTGTTCCTGTAGCAACCTGAGCATTAAGCTTTATTAATTCTAACTGAAGCTCTTTCAACTTCTTTTGCCTTTCTTCTTTGCTCATCTGCACTGCTTCTTTGAACTTCATTTTTTATCATCGCCTGCTTCTTTTTCTTCAGAAGCTTGTTTTGAAACGGTCTTCTTGGCTGTCTTCTTTTTTTCTTTTACTTCATCCCCCTCTCTTCCTTTTGCTTCTTCTGCTTCTTTTACTTGCTTTGCTTGTTTTCCCTCTTCTCCTTTCTCCTCTTTCTTATCTTGCTTCTGTTCTTCAGCTGGGACTGCATTCTCTTCTAACTTCCCAGAACCCATCACATCCTGTACTCCCTCTACACTCTCAAGCTCCTCTATTTTTTCCTGCATCTCTTCCTCTATGGCCTTGTCTTTAACCTCTTCAACAAGCTCTTCTGGCTGCTTAAGTAGTTCTATTTTATCAGGAAGCTCTGTGTCCGGGGTCATTATGCTTACCTTTACTCCAAGGGTGCCGCTCTTAAGCTTGGCAACAGTATAGGCAACCTTTACTTCTGAAATAGCAATATCCCCGCACTTCTTTAGATAACCCTGGTAAAAACGCCAGGTCTTGGCCCTTGCACTGGGCACCTTACCAGATATCAGTATCTCTACTCCAAGGGCTCCTGCGCTCATAACATCTGACATTGCTTTGTGTCCTATTCCCTTGAATCTTTTGGTTCCAAACTTCTCAAGAGAGTTGGCTATCATCTCTGCTATAATTCCTGCATCTAAGCCAATACTCGTTACTTCCTCAATCTCAATCTGGGGATTCTCAAGCTTGAAGACTCTCTTCAAGTCTCTAGTTAGTTTTGTTATGTTGGTCCCTGCCCGACCCACAACAAGACCGGGCCGGCTGGTGCTTATGATTATTTTTTCTCCTAAGGGCGTTCTCTGAAGCTTGACATCACTCAAACCAACCCTGCTAAGATTATTTCTAATATACTCCTTGATTTCAAACTCTTTTATGTTCTGATTGACAAATTTTCTTTCAATCATTTTGCTTTTTAGCCTCTTCTTTTCTAACCTTAACCTCTGCCTTCTCCTCAACTTTCTTCTCAGCTGCTTTCTCCTCTTTCTTATCTTCTTTCTTTAAGGCCTTCTCTGGTGCCTGCTTTGTTTCTTTTTTATCCTTCCCCTCTTTCTTCTCCTTCCTCACAGGCTCAAGCTCCTCAGCAACAAGCTCTACATGGGTTCTTTTCATATGTATCCTTCTCTTTCTGCCATAGTGAAGGGGAGTTGAAGCTTTTTGAGCACAAGCATGAATTATCTTGAGTTCAGAGCCCAACCCCTTGTTCTGGGCGTTTGCTTCTAAGGATTTTAAGAGGTTAAGGAACTGGGTTGAGGCTCTAAAGGGGTATTTTCCCCCGGCTGCTCCTTTCAATCCTTTCTTATGTCCTGCTCCTTCTGTAAATCTCATAAAGGGAATGGCCACCTGCTCATCCCTCACCTTTTCCAGCAAGGACCTTGCCTTTTCAAGGCGCATGTTCTTGATAAAAGAGCAGATCTCTATTGCCTGTTTAGTTGATATACTTAGGTCTCTGCCAACTACCTTGACGAGGTTTTCCTTGTCTGATTTAAATGCATAATTATATTTCATTCTCTTCTATCCCTACTTAACCGACAGGCTTGCACTTGACCTTGTAGCACCAATACCTGGAGCGCTGTGTGCAACCCGATTTCTTGTAAATACATATTCTCCTAATCTGTGTCCTATCATTTCTTCTATGATAATAACCTGTTGAAAAGCCTTGCCACTGTGAACCAAAACAGTCTTACCTACCATGAAAGGAAGCACAATCATGTCCCTAATGTGGGTCTTTACCGGCTTTTTGCTCACCTGGATTTTATTTATTAACTTCTTCTCATGTTCACCAAGCCTTTTAATCTTCCTTCTTGCATCACTGGGCATAAGACTTGCTAGCTCTGTAAGGCTCATTTTTTGGAGTTCTTCTAACGGCTTGCCTTTATAGGCAAATTTTTTTTGAATCATCTTTCATCCTCACATCCTATTCCTTTATTTCTTCTTCCCTCTCTTTCTTCCTGTTCTTCTTGGTCTTATCATACCGACCTTTTTACCTGGGGGGGCATTCTTAGGCGCAATAGTGGGTCTTCCCTTATTGCTACTCTTAGTTCCCCCAAATGGATGATCAACAGCATTCATGCTTGTTCCTGAAACAATTGGCCAATACTTATTCTTAGTTCTCATTTCATAGAATTTCCTTCCTGCCTTGTAGAAGGGTTTTTCTTTTCTTCCACTGCCAGCAACAACCCCTATGCAGGCTCTGCATTCTGGTCTGAAGTGCTTGTACTTCTTTGAGGGCAGCTGAACAGTAACCTTGGCTTTTGCTCTTGCTACCACTCTTGCGCTCATTCCAGAGGCTTTTACAAACTTACCGCCGTCTCCCGGCCGGTTCTCAATGTTGAATATCACTGTCCCTTCAGGGATGTCTTTTAGCTCAAGGATGTTGCCAAGCTCAACCTTTTTGCCCCCTATGGAGAGGGGCTGCCCTATTCTTACTCCTTCTGGAGCAATGATTAGCGAGGTTGTATTATCAGCATATTTTATCTTTGCAAGAGGGGCGGTGTGCGCCCTGCACCTAATTAGGTCTGTGATTACAGCAGAGCCGTTCTTTCCTATCTTAGTCTGGCCCTTAAAATTAAAACTAGGCCTCTTATAAGTAGGGCTTCCTTTTCCTCTCTTCTGCTGTGTTAGGGTCTTTCCCATTATTATCTCCTCATATTATATATTCTATACTTGAGCTCACATAATTCCGAGCTTGGTTGCCAAGTCAATAGCAGGAGTTTCTGCTGAAAACTTGACATAGGCTCTTTTTCTTCCTTTTGAATCATTAAGTGTAGTAACCTTCATAACCTTTACATTAAAGATTTCTTCAACAGCCTTTTTTACCTCTTGTTTGTTAGCCTTATTATCAACTACAAAGACCAGCTTATTCTCTGCTTCCATCAGCCGGATTGATTTCTCTGTTGATAGAGGATACTTAATTATCATTTTTTAGCCCCAGCCTTTTTACTCTCAGCCTTTTTTACCACTTCCTTTTTTACTTCTTTTACTTCTTTCTTAATGGTCTTGCCCTTGTAATTCTTCATAAACAAGCCTGTCTTTAGAGTCTCAAGGGCTTTGTTAGTGAAAAGGGTTGCCCTGCCTGGGTGTGCTCCTGGAGCAAGCAGCTCTGTGTTCACTCTCTTAATATTGACAACATCAATTCCTGGAAGATTATCAGCTGCTTTTCTTACTTCCTTTGCATCTGACACAACCAGCAACAGGCTTTTCTTAACTGTCTTTTTTCTTCCTCTTAACTTGCCCTGACCAGCCCGGATTCCTGTCTTCTCAATCCTTGCCAACTCATCCTTAAAGCCGAGGGCATGCAAGGCCTTAACTAAATCCTTGGTTTTACTAATTTTCTCAAGGTTCTCTTCAAGTGCAAAGGGGTAATTCTGAGGCACCTTGTGCCCTCTTTGGGCAACAAGTTCTTTGCTCATAGCTGCGCTCATTGCCGAGCGAATGGCCTTTCTCTTCTCACTGGTGTTTAATTTCCATCCCCATATCTTCTTGGACTTGGGTGAGTGGGCTTTTCTTCCACCAACCGTGCCTGGAACAATTGCTCCAACCCAGTACATCTGCGTTCCTCTTCTTGAGAGAATCTTTCTTGGAACTCTGCTTATTCCGTGTCCATAGCTTCCCCTGTACTTTCTCCTTCTCTTGGAAAGGTCTCCTGAGTGGCGCATGCCTGCATCCTCAAAGGCGCCATAGGCCTGCCTCTTATTATTCTGAATAGCTAAGACTGCCTTTCTGATAAGGTCCTCTCTAACTGGTTCTGAAAACTGGGCTGGCAGTTCTGTCTGCCCGACTTCTTTCCCTTGTATGCTTAGTATTTTAACTTTCATTCTGCTATAACCTTAAAAGCATCATCTTCCTTGTTTTGATTGTAGGCTAATCTTATTTATGGTTGGAAGGGCATCATCCCTCTTGGGTGGTCTTAGGGGTTGTGTCAATAACACCAACCTCTTCTTCGGACCGGGAACAGAACCCTTCAATAACAGATATGTGGTTTTTACCTTGCCGTAATGGGGGAATCCGTCCTTGGGATTAATCTCCTCTGGCTTGGTTCCTATCTTGACTATCTGAAGATTCCATTGTAAGCGCTGGTGATAGCCTGTTTGTCCGGCATAGGCAGTTCTATACATTATGTGCTGCTGGGCAATCCAGGGCCCTCTGCTTCCTGGCTGTCTTCTGCCTTTCTCTGATTTATGTTGTTTTAATCCAATACCAAACCTTCTAACCGGGCCTTGTGTTCCTTTGCCCTTGGTAACAGCGTGGGCATCAACCAGTTGTGCCTCTTTGAAGACTTCCTCGACAGCAAGCTCTTTATCTGTGTGTTTTTTTATGAAGTCAAGCTTGTCCTTGTTTGAACCGCTTAATCTTAACTCAAAAACCTCTGGTTTTTTCTTTCCAATGCCAGCAAGCCTTGGCTGGGTGTACATGAGAACAGTGATATCAGCATAATCCTCTGGATTTATTTTGTCCAGATCTTTTATGTCAGAAAAGTTTTTTGGAAGAGAAAGCTTGCGTTGAAGGTCTTTGGTAGGTTTAAACAAGAAGTCTTTGGCAACAAACAAACCATAAGCATTTTTTTTGTAGAATCGAGCACAAAAGATTTTGAGCGGGGGACACTCGAGCACCGTGATGGGCAGGCGGATGTCTTCGCCCTTGGTTGGTGTTGTCTTCCGGTTATCAACGCCAATAAGATGAGTCATGCCCACCTTATAACCAGCAAAGCCCATGATAGAGGCAGTGTCAAAACCCTGTTTTGACCATCCCCTAATCCTGGGATAAATCTTTTTAGATCTTCTTCTAGGCCAATAAGCCATGCTTCCCTTTCTTGGCTTCTTTATGTCTGGCATTTTTAGTAAGTCTCCTTAGTCTCAAATCAGTTAATCTCCTTCTATCCCTCCCCTTCTGGATAGCTAGGAGTAAGCTCTTATGCGTATGATAAAAAGCCTTTTTGGGAAAACACCTATAGAAGACACTAAAACTCGCGTTTTGTGTACTGAAAAGGGCTTTCTTTTCAGGCTTTTTCCTGGTTTGGGTTCATTACCACCCAAACCATGTAGAAAAACAGCGATTTCTTTATAAAGCTTATGGTTAGGCTAGAGTGAAAAGCGAAAACCTCAGCTCCTCTTCTTCCTAGTGCCCTGGGCTCTTCTGCCCCTTGCTTTTCTTTTAGCATATTGTAAGGGGTTTTTTATCTGCTCACACAGGTCTTCTGGCTTACAAATACCAAGGCCTTTGTAATACCCTGGGTTATCGCAGTTGGGAGGCGGCTTGATTTCCTTGCCCTGCTTTGCATATCTTAGCTGGCCAAGGACATATTGTGGCCTCAAGGGTTCGGCATTTTTCTCATTCCACTCCATTAACCTCTTCTCTATCATGTCGTGGTCCCACCCACAGCTTGAAAGGAAGTTTATCAGGACAAAGACCGCTCTTTTACGCCCATCCTCAAGACCGCTAAGGATTAGCTTGATACAGGGAGGAAAATTTTCTTCTCCAATTGCCTTTTCTGGCAGGGCATAGGTTTTTTGTTTTTCATCAAGCTTTTTTTTCCTTTGCTCTTCTTCTTCAATTGCCCTTCCTGCGGGTTTGAAATCAAAAGCATTTTTTAAAAGAGTGGTTGCGTCTTCAGAAGCAAGGCTCCTGTCTAAAAAAGCATGTTCAACTTTAACCTTTTCTGGCTCTGCATCTTCTTTCTTAAACTTAAGAATCTTATTTATATCAACAGGCACAGATATCAACATGGATTTTTCATGAAACGAGTAAGGCATCCTGTACAAGTGACGGGGACTAATAAGGATTGTGTCTATTTCTAAAAAAGGTTCAACATTTAATTCAGGAATGTCATCACCCAGCTCATTCTTTTTATACCTTATTATCAACCCTGCTCTCTTGCCTGTCTTTTTTATTATTTTATTGAACTCTCTCTTCTCAACCTTCATTATTGCCTTGCTGAGGGGCTCTTGTATCAAGAACTTAATGTACTCTGCAATCCTTCTGGGAGCGTCTGGAAATAAATCTTTTACAGGCACGCCGTCAATGGTTTTGGGAAAAGCCTCAAAAGGCACACCTATATGAAAGCCTTTGTTACCAGAGAACTTAGCAGTGACAGATTTAACCCCATTATATTTTAGGGCCTTAATCGTGTAAAAAGCAGCAATCTTGCTGTAGTCAAAGAAGTGACAATCTATGTCAAGAATCAGGTCCCAGCCTTTTCTGAGCTCATCAAGCTCTTCCTTTCTCAAATCTGTACTTAGCTGGAGGGGGTTTTTCCATAGTTCCTCTGAGCAATGAAAACTAGTAACCCTCTGCTTTGCTAGTTCCAACACGTCGTTAGGATAAGAGAGAATCTCTGGCCTTTTACCAAACATTTCACCAAACCTAAAAGCAATCTCTTTATCCTTTGCCTGCTTTACAACTTCTTCCTGGATCTCTTTTCGCTTATAGAAAGATAAGGTCTTTGCAAGGAACATCATCTTGCTTTGGGGTAATTTGGAAGCGTATTTAAAGAATGTTGTTTTTGATTAACTAAAACATTTATAAATTGGGTGTGCGTCTTCTCTTTTTGCGCGGGGGTGCCGGAGTGGCCAAACAAAACTCTTGGAGTTTTGATGCTCCAAAACGAGTTTTGGACCAAACGGGATAGGTTCAGGCGACGAGAAACTTCGTTTCTGAGGTCTCCTGTCGGAAACGCCTATTGGCTTAGTGCCTACGAGGGTTCGAATCCCTTCCCCCGCATTTAGACGAAATCTTTTTATACCTGACGCTCTTTCTCCTCTAGCAATGGAAAAAGCATACATGCTGATAAATACAAGGCAAGGAAAATTAATGATTGTTAGTGCAAAGCTTAAAGAGTTTGATGAAGTTAAAGAAGTGCACGAAGTTTACGGACGATTTGACATTGCTGCAGAGATTGAGACAGAGAACCGGGCAGAGCTAAAATCCTTTATTCAGAACAAGGTGAATATAACTGAAGGAATAAAGAGCACAGAGGTTTTGCTTGTTAATGACTTAGATAATGTAGAAGAAGAGCCTGAGGAATAGATGGGGCTACCATTTTTATTTCTTAGAGTAGTCTTTTTCAACAATTTCTTTTATTCGTCTTGCTTTTTTATCCCCTATTAATTCCACTTTTTTAAGTTGTTCTTCTTTTGCATTAACAAACTTCTTTATGGTCTTAAATTTTTTTAAGAGGGGTTTTGCGAGCACAGGCCCCACCCCAGGGAAGGAGCCTACAATGTATTCCTGCAATTCTGCATCGGTTAATGGCTTTGCGGTGTGAAGAGCATACTCCTTTTTTGATGGGTCTGCTTCTCTTTTGGCTATTACCAAGAAGAGCCCGGTGGTTTCCTTAAAGTTCTTGGTCTGAATAATTGGGATGCCGTAACTGACAGCAATCGTAGAGAGGATCCCTCTAATTGCATTTGGGTGTATTTTTCTTTGGGTGTAAATGTCCTCCTCCCCTTCTATCACAATGATTGGGCGCTCATATCTTTTTAAGTTAGAAAGTTGCGAGAGCAGCCTGCCATCAATTATTGAATCTGCAAAATCCTTGACTTTCTTGTATTCAACAACCACCCTCTCACTTAGGATATAATCACCAACATCCAGCCTGCTTAACTCCACCTTCAAGCCTTTGTCTGAGAGTTCTTTTATGATTCCAGAGCCCTTTTCCCTATAATCTGCAAAGATAGTTAGGTCAGCATTGAATTTTTCAGCATCCCTGCCGCTTAACCTCGTCTGTTTCTCATCAATTTCAGATTTCTCAAGGGGTTCTTCTAAGCCTGGCTTAAACCCCTCTTTTAAGCCATGAATTATTCGATACATCCTCTTCTCTTTATGAACAGAAGCCCAGAGATTTCCCTCGTCTCTTGTCTTCCTGGTTATCAGAACCATAACCCTTCCCTTCTCCTGCCGGCCGGTTCTTCCCCTTCTTTGAACTGTTCGTATAGCAGAAGGCACGGGTTCATAGAATATGACTAAGTCAACAGAGGGAATGTCAAGCCCTTCCTCTGCAACACTCGTAGCAACAAGACAGTTGAATTCCCCTGCTCCAAACTGCTCTATAATCTTTTTCTGCTCTTTCTGGGTCATGCCAGTATCCTTCTTTTTTGCCTGACCAACAAAAATCCTTGAGTCAACTTTAAGAGCATCAAGAACCTCTTTTATTTTCTTGGTGGAATCACGAAATTGATTGAATATGATTATCTTAACCTCCTTTTTCTTCTTTAGCTCGTCTGTAATTATCCTCCTTAATTCTGTAATCTTGGGGTGTTCGTGCCCTGCAGCAAGCATGTTCTTGGCTTTTACAGAGGCCGAGCGGAAGTTTAAATCCTTTACAAGATTCTGAACTGCCTTGACCTTGGTCTTTTGAGCCTCTTCCTCTAGTTTGGAGATATACTCCATCAGGGGTTTTAGTCCCTGGGTTTCAATTAACTCAAGAGCATGCTGAAGTTTTAGGGCCTCAGCCAGAAGGCTGACGCTTCTCATTAAGGTGTAATCTTTTTCACCAGAAGTCATTTTCGCAAACATAGCCCTCTGTAACTCCAGCAGAGCGGTCTTGCTATAGCTTGAGATATTGCCATACATAAAGCCGAATTTTTTGATGGACTCAAGCTTCTGGTCAAAAGCAGCTCTAAGATATTTTCTTATCTGTACAAAATCAGGAGGAAGGTCAACTCTTACTCTTTCAACATCAATCTCCTGGATATACGGCTTGACATCAGGATCATCATAATGCCTTAATTCTATCTCTTCAACAAACAAATTCTTGCACACTTCCTTAATCTTTTCCTGGTCAGACCCGGGTGATGCTGTAAGGCCAAGAATCTTGGGATGCTCTGCTTTTTTGTTGTATTGCTTTGCTATAAATACATAAGCATAATCACCAACAGCCCTGTGGGCCTCATCAACAACAAGAAGGCTGACCTCAGTTAGGGATATCTTGTTGCTAATAATGTCATTCTCAAGGCCCTGGGGCGTGCTCACGATTATTTTGCTTGTTTTCCAGAGCTCTGCCCTCTTACTCGGAGGAATCATACCAGTGAACAAGTGCACCTCCTCCTCTTCTACATCAAGGTGGCTCCTCATAGAATCAACGTGCTGGTCACATAAAGGCCTTGTTGGTGCTAGCACAAGGATTTTGCTATTCGGGTAGTTTGTTAACCTGTTCGCAGCTAGAAGAACAGCAATATTTGTTTTTCCAAGACCTGTCGGCAGGACAACCAAGGTGTTTTTCTTAACAGCGGTGTCAAGAATGGTCTGCTGGTAAAGTCTTGGTTCAAATCCACGAATCATTTTGAAGAGAAAGAAAGGGTTGTTTATAATGATTTTTGTTCAGAAAACAGTTTGTCTCCTAAATACTCTGCAAAGAAAGCGTCCCCAATGCACACTTCTGAAAAACTGAATTTTTTGTCAAAGAAATATTTCCTTGCGTCGCTCACAAGAAAAGGAATCTTAGCA
>CBFDDS010000016.1:0-9854 GCA_965603625.1 Candidatus Woesearchaeota archaeon | reverse complement strand
ACATTATAGTATTTAAATATTGCTCTTATGAATCCCTTATATCAAGCAAAAGCTTTATAAATGGGTGCTTATTGGTGGGTTTAAAAGCCCGAGTGTATAGCGCCTGATAGGGTTTGAATACGCTTAAGTGCCATTTCTCTTGGGTTTAAAGGTTCATAAAAAATGCCTGAAGAAAAAAAACATGAAAAGCCTGTTGCTGAGGACAAGGATTTCCAGTACTTGATTAGAGTGTTTAATACAGACCTTAAGGGTGACAAACAGCTTCTTTATGCTCTTACCAAGATTAAGGGTGTTAGCGTGATGATGGCTAATGCTATGTGCAGAAAAGCCAGGGTTTCTCTTACCAAGAAAGCAGGATATCTAACCCCTAATGAGATAAAGGCCTTGGAAGTGGTTATAGCAGACCCTTTGAAAGCAGGCATTCCTAAATGGATGATTAACAGGAGAAAGGATTATGAGTCTGGAGAAGACAAGCATATTCTGTTAGCAGACCTGGATTTCACTCGTGAGATGGATATCAAGCGCATGAAAAAGACCAAGTCATACACGGGCCTAAGACACCAGTGGGGCCTGCCTGTGAGAGGGCAGAAGACCAGATCCAACTTTAGAAGAAATAAGGGTAAGGGCTCACTCGGAGTACAGAAAAAGAAGGTCAAATCAGGAAGAGTGTAAATGGAGTATAATTACAATGGGACAACAAAAATTAGAAATTTTTGAGCCCCAGTTTTCCAGGTGAAAAACATGGGAGATCCAAGGAAGGTAAGGAAAAAGTATGAGACGCCTCCTCATCCATGGCAGAAGGACAGGATTGAGGAAGAGAAGCAGTTCTTGCAAGAGTACGGACTAAAGAACAAAAAGGAAATCTGGCGCATGGAGACCCTGCTCAAGAAGTTCAAGAATCAGGTTAAGGCTCTTGCTAGCAGGACTGATGAGCAGTCAAAGTTGGAGGAGAAGCAGCTTGTTAACCACCTTACCTCTTATGGCTTGATGAGCAAAGAGGACCCTTTGGATACTGTTCTGGGTCTAACTTTAAGGAATGTGCTTGAGAGGAGATTGCAGACCCTGCTTGTAAGGAAGGGTTTGGCCAGAAGCATGAAGCAGGCAAGACAGTTCATTACCCATGGTCATGTTATTGTTGATAAGAAGAAAATAACCTTCCCAAGCTATGTTGTGAGCTTGAAGCAGGAGTCCTTGATAGAGTTTGTGTCTGCCTCTACTCTTAGCAAGGAGGATCATCCTGAGAGAATCATTGAAGAGGTTTCCAAGGGCAAGCTTAGTAAGAAGAAGGAGAAGAAGGAGGAAGTAGCACCTCCAACATTTGAGGCAGAAGAGATTGAAGAGATAGAAGAGAAGGGTGCTGTAGAGAAGAAAAAAGAGTCTAAGGAAGAAGTGAAAGCAGAGGAGAAGAAAGAGGAAGTTAAAGGGGAAGTTAAGAGAGAAGAGAAGGTAGAGAAAAAATGACAACAAAAATGTCAAAACCATTTTTGAGCAATTTTTTACGAGGTAAAAAATGAGACCGAGAGATAATATTCGCTGGGGAGTTGCGCATATATATTCATCTTATAATAATACTATTATTCATATAACTGATATAACTGGAACAGAGACCTTGGCAGTTAGTTCTGGAGGCCAGGTAGTCAAGTCTCACAGGCTTGAGAGCAGCCCGACCGCTGCTATGATGGCTGCTAAAAGAGCTGCAGAGACAGCAAGGGACAAGGGCATTAATGGTGTTCATATCAAGATAAGGGCACCTGGAGGCCATAATGGTCCTATGACTCCTGGACCAGGAGCACAGGCGGCAATTAGAGCTTTGTCAAGGATTGGCTTAAGAATAGGATTTATTGAGGATGTTACTCCTGTACCGCACGGCGGTTGCAGGAAAAAAGGCGGTAGAAGAGGAAGGAGAGTGTGAGGGGTGTTTTATCATGATGAAAGTCAGACTCTTAGGAAAAAAAGACAAGAACAAGGACAGAATCACTTTTGAGCTTAGTGGTGTTGATATCAGTTATGCCAACACTCTTAGAAGGCTTCTTATGAATGAAGTGCCTGCAATGGCTATTGAAGACATTGAGTTCAGAAAAAACGATTCTGGATTGTATGATGAGATAGTTGCCCACAGGATGGGCTTAATACCTTTTAAGACAGACTTGAAAACATACAATCTTCCTTCTGAGTGCAAGTGCAAGGGAAAGGGATGTGCAAGGTGCCAGTTGAAGATGACTCTCAAGGCAAAGGGTCCTGGTGTTGTGCGTGCAAGCGATATTAAGACCAAAGACCCCAAGGTAAAGCCTGTTTATCCCAAGATGCCTATTGTTGAGCTGCTTGAGGACCAGCACTTGGTGCTTGAGGCAACAGCAGTTTTAGGGCTTGGGAAGATGCATGCAAAATGGAGTCCCTGCCTCGCATACTACAAGGAAATGGTTGGCATCACTATTACCAAGCAGCCGGATAACAAGGAGGAGATTGTTGAGCAGTGCCCAGTGGATATTTTTGCAGTGAAGAATGACAAGCTTGAGATTGTGAAGGACAAGGTTAATGACTGCATACTGTGCAATGCCTGCGTTGATTTGAGTGAGGGCAAGGTAAAGGTAGAGCCTAAGAATGCCTATGCAATCAGTGTTGAGTCCTGGGGCCAGCTTGAGCCCAAGGAAATTGTGATAAAAGGAATTGATGCTTATAACAAACACTTAGATGAGTTCACTGATTTACTTGCAAAAGTCAAGTAATCACCCCGCTTAATAGTAGGTTATGCGGGGGTGCCGGAGTGGTCAAACGGGCTAGGTTGAGGCAACTGAGGGGGTAAAACCCTGGTTTCAGATGCCTAGTGACTTAGTGTCTGCGCGGGTTCAAACCCCGTCCCCCGCATTATATATACGAAAAATGAAAAAAGTACAAAAGAACAAGCAACTGATGGAATTATTGCAGCTCTTGAAAAAAACAGCAATAGAGAATAAGGCTGCTGTTTGGAAGAGAGTTGCATCTGACCTAGAGAGACCCATGCGCAAGCGTAGGCTTGTCAATGTGTACAAGATTGAGAAATATGCAAGGAATAATGAGATTGTGGTTGTCCCTGGAAAAGTGCTGGGAACAGGAGACCTCAACAAGAAGGTCACAGTTGCTGCTTATAATTTTTCAGAGGAGGCTTACAAGAAGATTAATGAGAAGGGAAGTGCTATCAGCATAAAGGAACTGCTGGAGAAGAATCCTGCAGGAAAGAAGATAAGACTGATGGGTTGATGATTCAAAATGTTAATAGACGCTAATAATTTGATTGTGGGAAGGCTTGGAACCTTTGTTGCCAAAAGGGCTTTGCTAGGCGAAAGAATTGATATTATCAACTGTGAGAAGGCAGTGATTTCAGGCAGGAAGGAGCAGGTCTTTGCAAAGTACAAGCAAAGGCAGGATATGGGAACTCCGAAAAAAGGACCCTTTATCCAGAGAAGACCCCACTTGTTTGTAAAGAGAATTATTAAGGGCATGTTTCCTATGGAAAAGACTAGAGGGGGAGAAGCCCTTAAGAGAGTTAAGTGTCACATAGGTGTGCCTGAACAGTTCAAGGGTAAGGCTGCGGAAACCATCCCAAGTGCTAATGCTGACAAGCTACCCACCTTGAAAAGGGTTAGGGTTGGTGATGTATGTAAGTTTTTGGGCGCCAGATGGCATGAAGCATGATAAAGGTATATGGATACAATTAAGGTATGATTAAGATGGAAAAAAAGGTTATTAACACTCACGGAAAAAGGAAGAGGGCGGTTGCAAGGGCAACCCTAAAACCAGGGAAAGGCAGTGTTATGGTTAATAATATTGATATTGATAACTATGAGCCCAGGATTTACAGGCTTAAGATTAGAGAGCCCCTGCTCTTAGCAGGCCAAATTGCCAATCAGGTTGATTTAAGGATTAATGTTGTTGGCGGGGGTATTAGCAGCCAGACAGATGCTGCAAGACTGGCAATAGCAAAGGCCTTGGTGGAGTATAGCCCCAAGCTGAAGAAGATATTCCTTGATTATGACAGGCAGCTCTTGGTTGCTGATGTGAGGAGAAAAGAGCAGGCAAAGCCCAACAGGCACGGACAGGCACGTGCTAAACGGCAGAAGTCGTATAGGTGAGGAGGTAGCAAGATGATTATTCCGATTAGATGCTTTAGCTGTAACAAACCAGTAGCCCACCTCTGGGATGACTATGTTGAGAAAGTAAAGAAAGGCGAGGACAGGAAAGAGGTCCTTGACAAGCTCGGCCTTGAAAGGTACTGCTGCAGAGCATTATTCCTAGGCCATGTTGATTTGTTGGATATGGCATCTCAGTTTAAGAAGTTCTGAATATTTCTAAAATTATTTTTCTATTCTCTCTAGATATACTTTAATATTTCCCTAAAGTCTTCTTTGCCTTCTGGCTGGTTAATAGAATAAGTGCTTGCTTCTTGCAGCTCTTTGGGTCCATTGAAAGAGATAGAGAGGCCGACTGCTTTGGCAAGAGGGACATCGTTTCTTCCGTCCCCTACAAAAGCGCATTCATCTGGGGTTAGACCGTGTTCTTTGATTATTAGTTTCATGAAGTCAGTCTTTCCTTCGTAATCACAGGGCATGGTGTTCCAGTGGAGGATCTTGCCTTTTTCATCCCAGAAATACTCGCAGGCTGCAAAGGCATGGTCTATTTTCAGCTCCTTCTGTGCTCTGGTGGCAGATGCCTTGAAGCCACCGCAGATAACCGCGGTTTTGAGCCCTCTTTTTTTGAGTTCTTTAAAGGTTTCTTTTACACCCGGCTGAAAATCCACAGAGTTAACTACCTGATCAAACAAATCCTTTTTTAATCCATACTTTTGGTGAATCCTCACAGTGTCATCCATCCATTCAACATAGCCGGCATATTTCTTGTTGGTCCACTTCACCTTGGTCTCTTCTTCTTCCTTATGGGCTTCAGGACCCAGGTGCTCAGCTATCAGAGTCCAGGCACTAGGAGCAGTGTTTCCCTGGCTGTCCTTATACACCTTTTTGAAAAGAGTTCCTTCCACATCAAAGAACACAAGCTTTATTTTCTTAGCCATGCTTAAGGGGAAGGTGTTCTTTTTTTTAAATTATACTATTTTTACAAAACCTTTATTAATAATTACATTAACCCAAAGGTTAGGGTGGTAAAGAGCATTGAGTTAAGGGCTAGTATTACTTCTAGTGGCCTGAGGCTTAGCCATGGAAAAAAGGGATATGACCTGGAGTATCCCCATAACATCTGGGCCACTTATCCTGTCCAGAGCATGAGAGTGCTGACAGACAACCTGGCATATCTTCTCACGATTAACCTTCCCCTTGTTTCAAGGTTCAGGAGAGTGGTGTATAGCACTCCCAAGCCCTTTTTTGAGAAGCAGTTCAGGCGCATGGTGCTGAAGGGCATCCCCTCTTCTACTCATGATTACAAGCAAGGCACAAAAGACTTTGTTAAGAAATTCCTGAGCACAGAGGTTGTTTTCAGAGAGGGCGAGATGAAGAAGCCTTTTCATGAAGATGTTCTGGGCGAAGGCAGTATTGTTCCTCTCTCCTGTGGAAAGGACAGCTTGTTAACCCTGGCAGTTGCCAAGGAGGCGGGTCTTAACCCAGTAGCTGTTTATGTCATTGACACAGTCAGCCCTCCTGAGAACAGGATAAAGATAAGGCATGCTAAAAAGCTGTGCAAAGAACAGGGAATAAAACTGGTCTTTCTAAAGAACAATATTGAGAAACTAAATGATTTTGAGACCTGGAACACCATGGAGACCTGCCTTGGGTATATGCACATGATGACAGGCTTCTGCTTTATCAGCCTTCCCATGCTCCACTTCTATAGTGCTGATAAAATCCTTATGGGTAATCAGAAAGACATGGATTTTCCTTTTGTTAACAAGGAAAGAATAAAAACCTGGCCTTCTACTGACCAGACCAGCAGGGCAACCAAGGAGCAGCACAAGATGATACAGAAAATGACTAATAAACAGGCAGGGGTTTACAGTCTGATAAGACCCCTGACCAATATTGCAATCACAAAAATCCTGCATCATAGATACCCTGCTTTTGCAAAGTACCAGGTGTCCTGCGACTGCCTGGATGCCAGTGATGAGACCAGGTGGTGCCATGACTGCAACAAGTGCGCTAGATTGAGCCTGTTCACCCATGCTGCTGGTAAAAATCCAAAGAAGATTGGTTTTAAGAGGAACCTGCTTGAAAAAAAGCACGAGAAGCATTATGCCTTGTTTAGTGGCAAAGCAGTTGACCATTACGAGTCGAGCAGAGAGGCAAGAGACCAGCAGCTGTTGGCCTTCTTAATGGCTCTTAGACTGGGAGTAAAGGGCTATCTTATGGACAAGTTCAAGAAAGAGTACCTCGAAGAGGCAGAGCACAGGGAGAAAGAGCTGAGAAAGAAGTTCTTCAAGGTGTACCCTGCTCGGCTGCCCAAGGATTGCAAGGATAAGGTTCTTTCTATATATTATGAAGAGCTGATGGATTTAGTATGATGAAAGAAGTATATAAAAAAATTCTAGAAAAAGCCTTACCTTATTATGAGGCGGGAAGACAGGGTGATGCTGAACATGTAAAATGGTTAGTTGAGACTGTGCCGAAATTTGTTGATGAATCAGAAGTTGATTTTGATATCTTGATTCCAGTTGTTATTCTCCATGATGTTGGGTATGCAAAGGTTCCTCAAGGTTCAGATCCTTTCAACTTGGATATAAGGAAGCTGCATTCTGAAGAGGGAGCAAAAATAGCAGAACAAATTCTTGAAGAAGTGGATTATCCTAAGGATAAGATAAAAGAGATTAAGAGATTAACCTTGAAACATGATAACTGGGCTTTTGGGGATTCTTTTGAGGATGAGCCTGTGTTAAGAATTTTCAATAATTTTGATTTTACATGGATGGCAAGCAAGGAAGGATTTGATACGGTTAGGAAATTTATGAAACAGAAGCCTAAGCAGTTTTATGAACAAATTCAGAAATTTCAAGAGGAGAATGAAGAACAAGGGAGGAAATGGTTTAATAAGAAAATAAGTGATTTTTATAATAGATTAATGAAAGAGCGTGGTTCTGAAGTTAATGATTAATAAGAAACAGCTTTAGCCTTGTTTTTCTTGATAATAGAAATGAGCCCTCCGATTAATAATCCAATAATGCTTGAAATAATTGCTACTAATACCACTGTAGGAGTGATTTCTCCAAAGATTAGGTTTATCACTATGAAAATTATAACTCCAAGTATTCCTGTTATAAATGATATTGTAACTGTTCTTGCTTTTATTTTGCTTTTAATCCAGGTTGCTATTACTGGCAGAGCTAGTACTGAGTAAAAAGATGCAAAAATAAAAGAACCTATTATTAAGTCCTGGATTGATATTGCTATTATTATTCCTATGATTGCAAAGGCAAAGATGACTCTCTTTATGTTTTTTACAAGCCTTTCTTTACTCCATTTAAAGAAATCCTGAATAAGAGCTGATGCTCCTGTATAGATGTAGGTGTCTAAGCTGCTCATTATTGCTGCGAATAAAAGAACAGTGGATAAACCTAAAAGCCCTGCTGGAAGTAAACTTCTGAATCCGTGTATAAGTGCGAGATCTGGATCAATACTTGGGAACTGCGCTTTTATTGTGAGTGCAATCAGTGCAAGCATTAAAGCCATTGCTGCATAGAAAAAAAGAGACAGAACCAAACCGTTTCTTAACTGTTTTATTCCCTTTGCAGAGTATGTTCTTTGCCACAGCTCTGGTGATGCGAATGGGAACATAAGTCCTATTATAAAGAAACTTATTATTGTTGCAAGGTCTGCTTTTAGAAAGTTCCAGTCTGCTGCAGGTATTACTGGGCCTTTGAACATCACAATGGTTAGAATTATGAAAATGATTATCATGGCTGCATATTGTATGAAATCTGTTTTTGCTACTGCTCTGTATCCTCCTAAATAGAGATATACTGAAATCACAAACACCATGATTATTGCTGCTAACCAAAAGGGCCAGCCAGTGAAGAATACAAATATCTTGGTCCCTGCAATAATATTAAGAACCCCCAGCCCAAACATTAAAAAGATAGTGAGTAGGGATGCAAACACTGCGCTTGTCTTACCATATTTTTTTTTGAAATAATCTGCTAGAGTATAAAATTTTTGTTTTGATATCTTTTTTAGTCTAATCGCAAAGGGAATGAACAAAGTCACTCCTGCTATAACCCCTATAAAATACCATATTGCAGAAAAGCCCCAGAGATAGGTTATACCTACAAAAATCATCAGTATTGAACCGCTCTTGCTTGCATTCACTGTTGCCATTGTACTCCAAGTTCCTAGGTTTCTCTTTGCTATCAAGAAATCGTCTGGTTTTTGTTTCCTGTGAGTAAAATAACCGATTATAAGCAGAACTATGAAATAAATGAATATTAATACAAAGTCAAGGCTTGATAATGATACCATTGCAAGAGGGGGAGATTGTGGGTTTATATAATTATTCTAAAAAATCTAAATTTAACCAACACCTTTAAATATCCCCTTTAACCCTCTTTTCTCTTATGGAATGGGAAGTTAATTTCAAGGCTATTGCTGATAAATGGCAGAAGAAATGGGAGAGCAAGAAGGTATTCAGGACAGTTGAGAACCCTAAAAAGAAGAAATATTATGTATTAGAGATGTACCCATATCCCTCTGGGAGCGGGCTTCATATGGGGCATGCCAGGAACTATGTTATTGGTGATGCTTTTGCTCGTTTCAAGAGGATGAGGGGCTTTAATGTGCTCTATCCCATGGGCTATGATTCCTTTGGCCTGCCTGCTGAGAATGCTGCTATTGAGGCCAAGTCCCATCCCAAGATTTTCACTGAGAAGGCTATTGAGACCTTTGTAAAACAGCAAAAAGCCCTGGGCTTAAGCTATGATTGGGACAGGATGATATACTCTCATGACCCGTCATTCTATAAGTGGGACCAGTGGCTCTTCCTTCAGATGTATAAGAAGGGGCTTGCTTTTAAGAGAGAGGCCTCTGTTAACTGGTGCCCTAAGTGCAACACAGTGCTTGCTAATGAGCAGGTGCATAGCGGCAAATGCTGGCGCCATCCTGAAACTTCTGTTGAGATAAAAAGCCTTAACCAGTGGTTCTGGAAGATTACTGATTATGCTGATGAGCTTCTCAAGGATATTGACAAGCTGAAGAACTGGTCTGAGGATGTCAAGCTCATGCAGAGGAACTGGATTGGCAAGAGCAGGGGAACCCAGATTGATTTCCAGATTGAGGGCTCTGATAAGAAGTTCAGGGTTTTCACAACCAGGCCTGACACCTTGTTTGGCATTACCTTCCTTGTGTATGCTCCTGAGCACCCTGATGTGGCTGAGCTTGTTAAAGGAACAGAACAGGAGGATAAAGTCAAGAAGTTTGTTCAGAGAGTGGTTCTTCAGGACAGGTTTGAGAGAACTGCTGAGAACAAGGAGAAAGAGGGCATGTTTATTGGCAGATATGCTATTCATCCTGCTACAAAAGAAAAGATTCCAATATATATTGCAAACTTTGTACTGGTGCAATCATTGCTGTGCCTGCACATGACCAGAGAGACTTTGAGTTTGCAAGGAAATACAAGATTCCTGTTAAGGTGGTGATTAATCCGCCAGAGTTTGACCTAAAGCCAGAGAAAATGACCAGGTCTTACATGGGAGACGGCAACATGGTTAATTCTGAGCAGTTCAATGGCAGCAACAACAGAGATGCTATTCCTGATATCAACAAGTTCTTGGAAAAAAACAAATGGGGCAAGTCAACTGTGCAGTACAAGCTAAGAGACTGGCTGATTAGCAGGCAGAGGTTCTGGGGATGCCCAATACCAGTTATATATTGTGATAAGTGCGGTGTTGT
>CBFDDS010000015.1:0-9881 GCA_965603625.1 Candidatus Woesearchaeota archaeon | reverse complement strand
GAACCCTTTTCATCTGTTCATACTTCTCCTCCGACAGAAGGGCTTTTATCTCTATCTCATGAACCATTCAAAACCGAACAAGAAGATTAGATTTAAATGTTGCGGTAAAGGCAAAAGATTTTTATAAGCCTTATTCTTCGCTCCAGACATGTCTCTAAAAGAATATCAGAAAGAGCTTGATGACTGGATAAAACTGCATAAGATTGCTTACTGGACGCCCCATGAGATTCTTGCCAGGTTAATGGAGGAGACTGGTGAGCTTGCGCGGGAAATAAACTATGTCTTTGGCCCTAAGAATAAGAAGCCTGGCGATAAAAAGAAAGAGATAGAAGATGAGATTGGAGACATCATCTTTACTCTGTGCTGTCTTGCTAATTCTCAAAATATTGATTTGGATGAGGCCATAAAAAGAGCACTAGAAAAATCCAAGGTTAGAGATAATGACAGGTATGAAAAGAAATAAGAAATAAAAAATTAATAAAAAAAATCTAGATTTATTCTGCATATTAAAAGAATCAGTATCTCTTCTTCTTTTTCATAAAGCAGTCTTTACAAAAAACAGGCTTGCCTTCTGTTGGCTTGAATGGGACTTCACAGTCCTTACCGCACTCAGAGCAAACTGCCTTATGCATTTCCCTTGGTCCGAAATCTCTACGAAAGCCTCCTCCTCTGAAGCCTCCTCCATCTCGTGAGCCGCCTCCTCTAAAATCTCTCATATTTTCTCCTCCTTATACTAAAACAACATAAAAGAAAACATTTCAAGTCTCTTGTATGTTATTCTCAGCTATAAAAATACCTTCTGTTTATAAATCTTTTTACTATCTGCTCCTTGTAACTCCGACTCTTGGGCAGTATTTTCTCACCTGGCATTTTGAGCAGAATGGAGAAAGAGGAGTGCATATTGTCTGCCCGTGAATAACCAGCACTTCATTAACATCTGTCCAGTGTTTTCTCGGTATTATCCTCATTAGCTCTTGCTCTGTTTGTTCTCTTGTCTTGGTCTTAACCCATCCCAGGCGATTGCTTATCCTGTGGACATGGATATCCACGGGTATTGCCGGCAGGTTAAAGGCATACACCATCACACAGCCAGCTGTTTTCCTGCCCACGCCAGGGAGTTCAACCAGTTTATCAAAGTCCGAAGGAACTTTGCCCTTGTAGTCCTCTACTATTATCCTGCTTATCTCTTTTACGCGCTTGGCTTTTGTCTTGTAGAATCCTGACTGCTTAATCAAGGGCTCAATGCTCCTCAATGGCGCCTCTGCTATCTGCCTCGGCGTCTTGTACTTTGAAAAGAGTTTCTTTGTCGCTATTATTGTCATCTCGTCCTTGTTGCGCGCGCTAAGAACTGTGCTTATCAATATATAGAAAGGCTTGTTTTGGGAGAACTGCCCAAGCATAGAGATCTCTGACTTCTTCTTTAAGATGCTTATGACTTTGATTATGTTTTCTTTTTTCTCCATATTAACTGACCTATAAATATAAAAATCAATGCTACTGGAAGTGAAACCATTGAAGTTTCAGGACCTACCATTCCTGCAATAACTAAAATTATAACTGCTGCTAATCCTGTTATTAAACTGAGACTAACTGCTTTAGGATGAGGTTGCTTCTTGAAAAAGAAAGCCCATATTATTACAGGTGCAAAAGCAAGTCCTAAAGAAGTAAACGCTAAACCAAGAGTTACAATATCTTGTACAAAGATTGCAATTAACATTAAAACTACAGAAAAAATCAACATACCTATTTTTGTGAATTTGACTTTATTAATATTAGGATTAAAATTCTTTCTTACAATATCTTCTGAAAAACCAGTCGCTAAAACAAATAAGAGAGTATCAATACTTGACATGATTACTGCAAATAAAAGAACAAAAGTTACTCCTATGAATTGAGGAGGAAGCATACTAGATAATCCTCCAATAAAGGCATCTTGTGGTAGAAGACCTGGAATTGTTGAAGCAGCTAAACCGATTGTTCCTATCGCGACAAGTCCTAACAGAACTAGAATTGTGGCAATAGTAATTCCTTTTTTTATCGCTTTCTTTGATTTAGCAGCATAAACTCTTTGCCACATATCTGCACCAGTGAAAACAGTAACTCCCCCTAAAAAAACAAAAGCAATGCTTTGACCAACACCCATATTCATGATATTGAATGTGGAAGGGACAAAAGTTTTTCCTTTGATTAAAAATATTCCTACAAGGAATGCGAGTACTATGAACAACAAGTATTGGAATACGTCTGTTTTGACAGTTGCTTTAAATCCTCCCATAAAAGAATAAATAAAGACTGTTGCACCCATTATTAATATTGCAATCCAATAAGGCATTCCTAACAAGGATTCTATAATTTTTCCTCCTGCAATAAATTGAACAAGTAACACTACAGAATACCAAAAAAGAATTATTAACCCAACAACTAATGCAGTGTTTTTCCCAAACCTGTCTTCAAAGAAATCAGATACTGTCAAATACTTCTTTTTTTGTTCTTTTAGTTTCTTCCCTATAAATGCTAGAACTGTCATCCCTATTGTAACTCCAACAAGCCCCCACACAACTGCTATTCCAAAATCATATATGAATGCTGAATATGTAACTAGAGAATTGCCTCCGATGAATGTGGCTGCGATAGTGAGTGCTAAAGCAACAGGTCCTAATTGTCTTCTTCCTATCATAAAATCTTCTTTAGATTCTTTTCTTGAAGAGAAATATCCAATTGCAAGAACAATTACAAGATAAAGGATTATTAAGATGACATTGAGTGATATCATTTTCTAAGGAGATACCAAGGAGTATAAAAAATTATCTCTCAGCATTTCCCCATAACAAATCAAATAATAATTTCTGCGCATTAGCAAAGTCCTTGTTCCTTACAATCACGCCCAGGGGCTCTTCTGGTTTTGTATTGATAAAGGCAACATTATCCCCAAAAATATATTCAGTTACAGGTATATCCCTTAATTTCTGTACAAACCGGGTCTCTCTTAGTTCCTGCTTATCCCTCTTTTTCATGAGATTAATTGTTTCCTTTGTTTTCTCATTCAGTAGCTTTATGTGGATTCCTGCCTTTGCTCTTTCTTTTATGAAGTGGGGAACATAGAAAGGCGCGACCTGAAAGACAAAATGAGTGTTTGAAAATGCGCGTGTTGGCTTTCTTTCAATCAGGATTTCCTGAAAAATCCTTTTTATCCCTTCTTTGCCTTTGTATAGCTCTGTGGTTGGAAGGTCTGTTGGCTTTATTTTTATTTTTTTGAGTTCAGGGAGGATTGATTTTATTTTCTTTTTTTTCTCTTCTAAAATATGTATCAATTTTTCAGGGTTTATAGCTTGGAAATACAGGGTTTTGTTCTGCGTGACTGATGAGGCCATACCCTTCTCCCTCAAGGTCTTGAGCACATCATAGGTTGTCGTCCGCATAATGCCGGATTTTTCTGCCAGCTTGTTTGCTGTTGTTGAGCCTAAAAACAAGAGAGTGAGATATATCTTTGATTCTTTCCCGCTTAAGCCGTAATCCATGAGGGTTCTTTGGAATTTCTCGATCATGCTATTAAGTAGAATCCCTGTTTTTTTAAATCTTTCGAGTTGTTGACTTTTTTCGTCAACAAATCTTTATAATTAGAGGTGATTACGACTGGCAGATGATTACAAAGATTAAGACATATGTAACTAAACCCCTAAAAATAAGAGGGGAATATGCGCAGGGAGAATTCAGGATTCCAATAGCTACAAGAGAAAAAGCCCTGATTGCAGGGATAGGCAGAGGGGTAAAAGCAGCAAATGCATGCGGAGGGATAGAAGTCAGGATTATCAAAGACGAGATGGCAAGAGCACCAGTGTTCTATCTCAATAACTTAGAAAAGGCAGATGAAGTGTGCAAATACATCAAGGAAAACAAAGAAGCACTTGCCCACCATGCAAATTCAACCACCAGATACGGAAAATTAACCTCTGTCAAGCCAGCACTATCTGGTAATTATCTCCACCCAAGGATGGGCATGACAACAGGAGATGCAGCAGGGCAGAACATGATAACAAAAGCAGTCCTGGCTGCCTCAGAATTCCTGGAAAAAGAACTCTCTTACCTGACATTTATCTCAGTAACAGGGAACTGCTGCACAAGTAAAAAAGCATCAAAAATAAACTCTATTGAAGGAAGAGGAAAATGGGTAACAGCGAGTGTTGAAGTGCCTGAATCAGTCTGCAAAGAAGTGTTTAAAACAACCCTCTCTTCAATTGAAGAGGTGTTCAGGGCAAAAGAGAACGGCTCCTTGCTGGCAGGGTGCCCAAACAATGTCCATCACGCGAACATGCTCGCAGCAATATATCTTTCAACAGGCCAGGATATTGCAAATATCGTGGAGGGAAGCCAGGGCACAAGCCAGGCCAAAGTGAGGGATAATATGCTATACTTCTCAGTAGATCTGCCTGCTGTTATAATAGGAAGCATTGGAGGAGGAACCTCAGCCAGGTCATCCAAGAAGGCTCTAAAGATATTAGGGTGCTATGGAAGTGGCAATCCCATTGGGGGTAATGCAAAAAAACTGGCAGAGATAGCAGGAGCCCTGGTGCTTGCCGGAGAATTAAATCTCTATGCTGCTCTGACTAATTCTAGAAAATTTGTAAGAGACGCAGAGTTATTGGAAAGAAGATAGAAGAGAATGGGCCCGGCCGGATTTGAACCGGCGACCCTCACCGTGTAAAGGTGATGTCATTTCCAGCGCGCTGGAAACCAGTGAATCTCTGATTCTAACGCGTAGCCGGACTAGACCACGGGCCCTTGCTGTCTAATTATTCACAAGCTTTTTAAAAAACTTTCTAATTCCTCCTGTAAAGACAGCCAAAAAATGAAATCACAATATTTAAATATGAATATACACAAAAACAATACTGGTATGGATTTACTATCAGAAGGCTCTGTTGAGGAGCCGCAAGAAAAAATATTCAGCCTGCTCTTTCAGGAAGACGAGCTTACATGGCAGAATATAATCTATGAGCTCGTGAGAACAGAGGGAATGAACCCCTGGGACATAGATGTCTCAATGATATCCCACAAATTCTTAGAGATGCTCAAGAAATTAAAAGAAATGGATTTTAGGATAAGCGGAAAAGTAGTGCTAGCATCAGCAATCCTGCTCAAACTAAAATCAAACAGGCTGCTGGAAGAGGATATCACTGCCCTTGACAGCTTAATCTCATCCATAGACGATCCTGGAGAGCTCCTGGATGAACTGCCTCTGGATTATCCTGGAGAAGGAGGGGAAAGAGCCAAGGACAGGCCAAGGCTAATGCCAAGAACACCTCAGCCAAGAAAGAGAAAAGTGTCTGTGTATGACCTGGTCGATGCCCTGGAAAAAGCCCTGGTAGTAGAGAACAGGAGGCCAATCTATGTAGAGCCAAATGTAAAATTAAAAGCACCAGAGAAGGGGATAGAGATAACAGAAATAATTAAGGATGTCTATCAAAGAGTAGAAGCGCACTATGACCAGCAACCAGAAAAGAAGCCAGAGAAACTAACCTTTAGCCAACTCATACCCTCTGATTCAAAAGAAGACAAAGTATTCACCTTCATACCCCTGCTCCATCTTGAGAACCAGCAGAGGGTGGATATGAAGCAAAAACTGCACTTCGGAGAGATATATATTAATCTTTTGAAGAAGGGCGGGATAGATATTTCTAAGATAGACAAGCCTCCAGCAGAATAATAATTTCTCATTTTTTAAGAAAGATTAATAAGCAGTTACTACTTTTCTATCTGGTGTGGCAGATTGGGACAAAACATACAGAAAAAAAGGGGAGATCCAAACAGGGGTTATAGATATTGTTAAAGAGTCTATAGAGTTTTTTAGAAAAATAAAGGTTAAGAAAATACTTGATTTGTGTTTTGGAACAGGAAGACACACAATATTTCTAGCTGAAAAAGGATATGAAGTGTATGGTATTGATATATCAAAAAAAGGAAAAGAGATAACAGAGAAAAAAGCCAAAAATAAAAATCTAAAAAATATCCATTTAAAAATAGCAGATATGCATGACCTCCCTTTTGAAAACAATTACTTTGATGCAATAGTCGCTGTTTATGCACTAGAACATAACACTCTTGCCGGAGTAAAGAAAACAATTTCAGAATTAACTCGTGTATTAAAACCCAAAGGTATTTTAGTTGCAACACTAATATCTACAAAAGACCCTCGTTGTGGCACTGGAGAAAAAATTGAGCCAAATACATTTAAGGATTACCATGACACAACAGAAAGTGATGTCATACACCGGTTTTCAGATGAAAAAGAGGTAAAAGAATTATTTGCCAAATATAATTTAATAAAATTAAGAGAAAAACACGGATATTCTGAAAGAAGAAAAATGAAGAGTGCTCATTGGGAGATAATTGCTGAAAAACCAGCCAAATAATAAAGCTTTTAAAAGAGAGTTAGTTCTACACACCTTATAATGGCTAAAAAGAAGAGCACAAAAGCCAAGAAGGAAGAGACTCGGGAAGAGCTTGAAGGAGAGCAGAACAAGTTCATGCAGCTCCAGATGCTGGACCAGCAGATAAGACAGGTGCAGCAGTACCTGCAGACCTTTGACCAGCAGCTAGTAGAGATAAGGAATGTTATTGACTCATTAAAAGAACTAGGCAAGTTAAAGAAAGGAGACTTAATACACGCCCCTATTGCCAGCGGAATCTTTGTAAAGGCAAGGCTTGAGGACAGCAAGGAAGTAAAGGTCAATGTTGGGAATAACATTGTTGTTGCAAAAACCATTGAACAGGCAGTTGACATGCTTGAGAGACAGGGAGCAGAGATAAACCAGTACAGAAGCGATAGCCTGGCCAAGTTTGACGAACTCATAAAAAAGGCTGATGCCCTGCAGAGCACATAAAAAAGAGGATTGAATCATGTTCAAGTTCCTAAAAGACAAACTCAAGAAAGCAATTTCTATATTTTCTAAAAAAGTAGAAAAAGAAGCAGAGATTGAAGAGGTTCCTGAAGAGAAAGTAGAGAAGATAGTAAAAAAAGAGCCTAAGAAGAAGGAAAAGCCTAAGGCAAAGCCAGAGGTAATAAAGGAAAAGCCCAAGCCAAAACCAGAGATAAAAGAGGAAAAACCAAAACCAAAGAAAAAAGAAGAGCCCAAGCCAAAGCCCAAGATAAAAAAAGAGATAGTAAAAGAAGAAAAGCTTGAGGAGATTCCTGAGGAAGAGATAAAAGCAGAGGAAAAAGAATTAGAAAAGGATATTCTTGAACTGGCAGAGATAGAGGAGCCCACAAAAAAGGAGATAAAAGAAGAGAAAAAAAAGGAGATTAAGGAAGAGATAATAGAGGAGACAGAAGAACTAGAAAAAGAGATTCCAGAGCTGAAAGAGGTAATAAAGGAGAAACCCAAGCCAAAACCAGAGATAAAAAAAGAAAAGCCCAAGGTTGAGAAAAAAAAGCCTGAAGTCAAACCGGAAATAAAAGTAGAAAAGAAACCAAAGCCAGAAAAAGGGATTACCAAGGAAGAGGTAGAGGAAGTAATAGAGGAGACAGAAGAACTAGAAAAAGAGATTCCAGAACTAAAAACTGTTGTCAAGGAAAAGCCCGAGGAAGAGGTACTTGAAGAGACTGTTAAGAAGAAGGAAGAAAAGATTCCTGAGCCTCCCAAAAAAGAAAAGAAATCATTCTTAAAAAGGCTTTTTGGAAAGAAAGAGAAGAAGGTAGAAGAAGTAAAAAAAGAAGAGCCCAAGGTTGAGAAAAAAAAGCCTGAAGTCAAGCCAGAGGTAAAAGAAGAGGTTAAAGAGGTTCCAGAAGAACCAGTTAAGAAAGAAGAAAAAAAACCAGAACCTATAGTTGAAGAAAAAGAAATAAAACCTGAACCAGCAGTTGAAGAGCCAAAGGAAAAAAAAGGGCTGTTCAAAAGGATAAAGGAAAGGTTTACAACTATAAAGATTTCTGAGGATAAATTCGAGAAATTATTCTGGGAGCTGGAAGTTGTGATGCTGGAGAATAATGTTGCTGTTGAGGTTATAGACAAGATAAAAGCAGACCTAAAAGCAGAGCTAACCACAGGCAAGGTGAGCAGGAAAGGAGTGTACGAGTTAATCCTGGACGCACTAAGAAAATCAGTGGAGGGCCTGTTCATGGACCAGCACTTCAACCTAGTCAAGGAGATTAAGAAAAAGAAAGACAAGCCTTATGTTATCGCGTTCATCGGTGTTAATGGGAGTGGAAAGACCACAACAATGGCAAAGATGGCTCACCTGCTTCTGGAAAATAAGTTATCGGTTGTGTTTGCTGCCAGCGATACTTTCAGGGCAGCAGCAATCCAGCAGCTGCAGGAACACGCAGACAAGCTGGGAGTAAAGATGATAAAGCATGACTATGATTCAGACCCGGCAGCAGTGGCCTTTGACGCTGTCAAGCATGCCAAGGCAAAAGGCATAGATGTTGTCATGATAGACACAGCAGGCAGGCTGCACTCAAATGATAATCTTATGAACGAGTTGAAGAAACTCGTAAGAGTTAATAATCCTGACCTCAAAGTATTCGTGGGTGAGAGCATAACAGGCAATGACTGCATAGAGCAGGCCAAGCTCTTCAACCAGGCAGTAGGCATAGACGTAATAATTCTTGCAAAGGCTGATGTTGATGAGAAAGGAGGGGCAGCAGTGAGTGTGAGCTATGTTACCAAGAAGCCGATTATATACCTCGGAACAGGCCAGACCTACGACGACCTCACAGACTTCAAGCCAGAGATAGTGATAAAGAATATTGGGTTATGAGTTTATTTATATTTAATTAAGCTAATATTTTTAACCCGAATTTATCAATCCACCTTACCCTGAGTAATGAAATAACAAGTTCAAATTCTATCTTAGTCCATGTTTTATTTATTTCCAATGATTTGGCTATTTTCTCCTCATAACTCTTGACTCCAAGAATGTGTTTTATGTTAGTGCATTTATAATCCTTGTTAATTATCCTATTTGCAATGTCTTCACCTGATTTAATTGCAAAATAAATCCCCTCGCCTGTTAATCCAGATGCAAATCCTGCTGCATCACCAATTAAGAATTTATTCCCAAACTCATGTCCTTTGTAGTCATAGTTTATCATGGCTGTCTGGAACTTCGCCTTGCTAATATCAAATTTTTGCTTACACACTTCATCAAAATTCTTTTTTACATCAGAGATTCGCAGACCAAATATTGGTTTGTGTAATTCTCTCTTAAAATGGCCGCCATTTCCAACTGAACTTGAGTTCTTATGTGGAAATATCCACCCCGCAAATGCTCCAAATTTATCAGGGTCAACAAAAACTTCAATATCTTTAAATCTTTTTGGAGTGATATACTGAAATGTTTCTAGAAAATTATCTATTCCTATATTTAGATATTTCCTAACCCTTGAATTTGAACCATCAGCACCAACAAGGTATTGATACTTAATCTTGTCTTTGTCATTAACAGTAACTGTTTTATCATCAATTTCTGTAACCTTGGAATTTATTCTTATCTCAGCACCCTCTTTCTTAGCTTTATCAGCCAGCCACTTGCCTAAATCTTTTCTGTCAATTGTTGCAAAAAAAGGTTTTTCTAGTTTTATCTCCATATCTTGATGAGGGGTGTGAACAAGGGCTCTGTTAAATTTTCTCTGAATTATACTGTCTGGAATTCCAAGCGCCATATCTTTTAAGGTGATTCCACCAGCACACACCTTGTCGCCAATAATCTTATCTTTTTCAAGAACAAGAACTTTTTTATTATTTTTAGCTAGGAATTCAGCGCATCTCAACCCCGCAGGACCTGCACCAATAATTATTATTTCATAATTCTCCATAGAAGGAAGTAATGAATTTATGGATTTATAAAACTTACTAAGCCAGAACCGCTTATACCCTCTGAAA
>CBFDDS010000014.1:0-10463 GCA_965603625.1 Candidatus Woesearchaeota archaeon | reverse complement strand
TGGTGTTGGCTGGCCAACAATGTGTGCTGGGACGTTTGCCATGGTGGCTTTGGTGAGTATGGTACTACTTGTGGAAGATGCGGGCGGCCAATCATGCATTCCGGAGACCCTGAGAAACACGTTGACTGCTCTCAAAAATCAAGCCCAGCACAATGCAATGTTCATTACCCTGACTGCTTCTGGGTGAGGCACCAGGTTGATTATGCTTATGCAGAAGAATGCCTTAATGATACCCTGCTGCACACACCAGAGGCTCCTGCTTATATTATCCTAGAGGAAGAGATATGAAAATTTGAGAATTTATCAATTATAATCATTTGACGAGATTATCATAAAACAATAAACTTTATATACTCTCAAAAAAAGATTAAAAAAATAAAAAAGGGTGGTTGAGTGATGAATAATAAAAAACTTTTATTGGTCTTACTACTCAGTACAATGTTGTTCTTGGTGTTATCTATTCTCCCTGTAGCTGCCCAGCCTTTAATAGCTGACCACACAGCTGCAGCAGATTTTGACAACATTCCAGCTTCTTATATTCAGCAGGCCAAGAGCATGTTTAAGATAACCTATGGGCACACCTCTCATGGAAGCCAGATAGTGTCTGGGATGAGCTTTTTAGAAAGCGAGCTTGGTGCTCCGTATGATTATAACTCTCTTAGCCAGACCTGTACTAATACTGTTTTCCTATGTGATCGATATCCTGCTGGTGACCTAGGCAATCCTGATTATACTACTTGGATGACCAGGACAAGGACCTTGCTGAATGGTAATAGCTATAACAGAAATCTGGTTGTCTGGTCCTGGTGCGGCCAGCACGCCACAGCAACGGTCAGTGAGATTGATAACTATCTAACACAGATGGATGCACTTGAGCAAGACTTTCCTGGAGTTACCTTTGTCTACATGACAGGACACACCAATGCAGGCTCTGGTCCTCCAAGCGGACAGACTTATCTGCGTAACAAGCAAATACGCGACTATGTTACAGCCAATGATAAAATCCTTTTTGACTTTGAGGATATTGAGAGCTGGGATCCAGGAGGTAACTTCTATGCAAATGCTGATGATGACTGTGACTGGTGCCCTAACTGGTGTACAAGCAACCCAACAGACTGTGCTTCTCTGCCGTCCAGCTGTGCGCATTCCCCAGAGGGGGGACAGGACCCAGAGCGAGCCTTGAACTGTGAGCTAAAAGCAAAGGCCTTCTGGTGGCTCTTAGCAAGACTTGCAGGATGGAACGGACTTTCCCAGAGCGCTGGTTGTTGTATTGATGAGCAACTAGGGCTTTGCTCTGAGGTTTCCTCACAAGCAGAGTGCCAGACAGGAAACCTGATTTTCGCTTCTGGTGTTCCCTGTTCAACTGCCTGTTCAAAGGGCTGCTGTTGTGGTCCTAGCGAGACAGGCACAGTAAAGATTAATTACTCCTGCCAACCCCAAGAAACCTTTGTTACAATTACAGACCCCTCTGTTAATCTTGGTGATTCTTGTTCATGCGGAGGGAATACATATCGTGTTTCAGGCACAGTAACCAAGACTCCTTCAGGGACTCTTACTGGTGCAACAGTTAGTGCTGTTGGCCTGGGTGTGAAAAACATGACGAGAACAGGTGGTTTATATGTTCTTAATGGTGTTCCTGAAGGTACCAGTGTTGTTATAGCAGCTACAAAGCAGGGTTGCTTGTCAGGCAGCACAACCATTCCTAATCTTGACTCTAATCAGGCAAATGTAGATGTTGTACTCAACTGTGAATGCCAACCGCCGGATTGTAACATGACTACAAAGCAGTACTGTAGGTCAGATGATACTTGGAGTAACATTCATAATTTAGCAGACCCGGTTGATAAAAACAATTATTGCTCACGCTGCTCTAATGACCCTGACTGTGGTGCTCCTCCTGAGTGCCAGAGCGGCGATGGACAGTGTCCTCCAGGCTGTACTGCTGCGAATGATGATGAGTGCATATGTGACAACCGGAATCCCAATAATGTTTGTCCCATCCACTGCGATATGACCAATGATATTGACTGTAATATATACAGCCCTGTGTGCGGGGATGGTATTATAACCTATCCCTATGAAACCTGTGAGGACGGAGTTCAGGGCCTGTTCTTTTTATGCGATGATGATGACTGTGCAGAGCCAGAAGAAGAAGGAGCATGTAACTGCAGAGACCTGTCTGGCTGCGGCAATGGCGTGTTTGAGCCTTCCATAGGAGAGCAGTGTGAAATGGGCATGATGTGTGCCAATGGCTCTATGTGCGAGAACTGCCAGTGCGGACCAGTCCAATGCACAGGCTCTGTAAAGAAGCCAACCCTTAGAAACCCTGAATTTGATTTTAGCGACAGGGAGATTAACCTGTCATGGTCGCTCCTAAGCTCATGCGAATCCAGTGTTGCCACCTATTCTGTTTTCAAATGCAACAAAACAACTGCCGGAGAATGCTCATCAACAACAGACTTCAGCTGGATAGCCAATGTCCCTTACACCCGGATGAACTATTCTGATCCAGACATTATTCAGAGCGCAGAATTCTGTTATTATATACAGGCAACTTATCGTGGTAATCCCCCTACTACAGCAGAATCTGATATTAAATGCCAGAAGACGGGAGATTACTTTTGCATGGAGCCACACCCAGATGAGTTTTGTATGAACAATATTAGAATGAGGTGTGATGCAAACAATGTTATAGACCCAATTCCTGGTGGGGACTGCAATCCATATATGTACTGTGTGGGTCCGAACAGGGATGGTAAGACAGAGTGCATAAACCAGAGCATTTGCGACTCTTGCAACGGGCTTTATGGCATGTTTGCTGATGAATTTAACCTAAGGGTGAGAGTTAGGATCGGAAACTCTACTTCAGGATATTATGATTATAGATACTGCCACCCTGGAGTCGGCCCTATCTTAGTCGGTTGTTATAGGGACAGGACCAAGACCTTGTTCAGCAAGTTTGATTATTGTGCTAATGTAGCTAATTGCTATGATTACAAGTCAAAAGAGGCTTGTGAAGCAGACCCAGACCCTTGTGGAAAGAATAATGGTTGTGCATGGGCTGATAGAAGCAACACCCCTGCATTTGACGGAGAAGGCGGTGTTTGCAGGCCAATAGATAAGGCATTACAACGGTGCGAGTTCTGTGATAACGATGAGTACAACTGGCTAAGCCCTGGCTGTACCCCACAGACATGCAAGTTATTCGGAGAATGCTTTTTCCAAGGAACTTCCACAACCCGGATTAATGTTGAAACCTGCACCAAGAAATCAACTGCCACCTGCTTTGACTATGCCACCCAGGCTGAATGCACCGGTGGAAACCCTGTGAGCGTGGATGTAAAATATACTAATGATGTAAGAACAGGAGGAACCCACATCCTAACCCCAAGCTTTGATGCAATGAACCTTACCAAGTGCTATTGGATTGACTTTGGAAATGGAAATGGTGGGTGCTACAGAAATGCAGATAACCTTCCCATTGACTTTATTTTGAACACTGGCTTTGACTGTGCTGAGGGAGACTTCTACTGCGAGGCAGACTTCTCTAATCCAAGAACAGTAATCCTGCCTTCATCCTATGGGATTTATCCTGCTAATGTACAGATACTCTACAATGCCCAGGACAACTACCCTGCAAACCAGCTGAAAACATACTTCTGTATATCAACAGGCACTTGCTATCCAACAAACCAAGGAACTGACGGAGAGTATCATGTCCGAATGAACACTTCAGGAACCTATAATCTGCGTTATTATTCAGTAGACCCTGCTAATAACTTAGAGGTTGTTCAAACCAAGCCCATAAAGGTTGATGCAGAGAGGCCCTTTATTAATCTGACAGACCCAGACAACCCAGATGATTTCCCAACTAACGTGCAGGTAGTCCCTGTGGTTGGAGAAACATCAATTGACTCTAAGTTTGTGTGCGCACAGAATACTAATACAGGAAGAACAGCTTGCATTAACAACTGCGCCCTTACAGGAGGAGTTAACCCTTGCTTCTCCAACACAACAGGCGTCTTTAACTTAGATATCCATATTGGCAATGATAACACCACAGATGTTGTGTTTTATGCAGAAGACTTTGCAGGAAATGTTTACCAGAACACCCTCCTCGGAGTGTTGCTGGATGTTGACCCACCAGACCAACCAATAATAATAATTTCACCGCTTACATAATAAAAAAAGAGGTTTGATTTGAGAAGATGAAAAAGAGACCCAGGAAATTATTAAGTCCCAACTTGTTAGTGCTTGTACTCATGCTATTGGTCTTTTTACTTTTATCTTCTTTTACACAGGCCCAGTGGATAACAATTAACACCAGCGGAGTTGAAGTTAACACAACCTATACTGAACTGGTTTACCTTGTGGAAGCAAACATAACCAATATGACTGGTTTTTTACGTTCCTCTAGAACTGTACCATATAATCCTTCTTCTCAACCCTCATATACTTACATAACAACCTCTCGGACCAGATTGCCTACAGACACCTATGTTTTTCAAATTATGGCAAGAGACCATGTATTTAATTATAGGTATGCTACTGAGAGTTTTGAGATTATAATCCCAATCCCTCCTGGCTGTGGTGACGGCAACCTGGATGCTGGCGAGGAGTGTGATGATGGTAATAATGATGATGGTGATGGATGCAGTGCTTATTGCGAGCTTGAAGAGTGCGGTGACAACCAAGTACAGGCTGGCGAGGAATGCGATGGCACCGACCTGAATGGGATGGATTGCGATGACATCGGCAATTTTGTCGGCGGAAATCTTGACTGTGATAATAATTGCTACTTTGATACAGATGGCTGTTACAGCCCTGTCAATTACTGCGGAAACAATGTGGTCAATCCTGGCGAGCAGTGTGATGGTGGTCTTGATGGCATGGAGTGCGAGGATATAAGTAATGAATTCACTGGAGGAACTCTGAGATGCGATTCTGACACTTGTTTGTATGATACAAGCAGTTGCACAGGCCCAACCCAGGGCTACTGCGGTGATGGAACTGTTGAAGTTGGCGAGCAGTGTGATGGTGGTCTTGATGGCATGCAATGCGATGATGTAAATCCTGCCTTTACAGGTGGAAGCCTTAGGTGTGACCCCGATACCTGCCTTTGGGATACAAGCAATTGCGAGGGCATCCCAGGTGCTTATTGCGGTAATGAGGTTATTGAGCCGGGTGAGCAGTGTGATGGAGATGAATGGGGGGATATTGTTGATTGCACTGACTTTGATTTTACAAGCGGTGTGCTTGATTGTGTTGCCTGTGGGTTTGATACAAGTGACTGTGAAGGAGATGTAGGCGGCTACTGCGGTAACAACAACATAGAGGTTGATGAGCAGTGCGATGGCAGTGACTGGGGAAGCATAGATGACTGCACTGACTTTGACAATTTTATTAGCGGAGATCTTGACTGTGGCCAGTGCTCCTTTGACACAGGTGATTGCACAATGCCAACTCCTTACTGTGGCAATAATTTCATTGATGGCGATGATGTGTGTGATGGCAGTGACTGGGGCGACATAGATGGATGTGAAGATTTTAATGCTTTCAATGGCGGTTATCTGAGATGTGGGGACAACTGCCACTTTGACACAGGTGATTGCACCTCGAGTGGAGCAAACACAGTTAATGGTTCATGCTATGATAATAAGAAGAATGGTGATGAAACCGGTGTTGATTGCGGGGGCAGCTGTCTTGGCTGTGAGAACGGAGATCCCTGCTTAGAAGACATGGATTGTCTTTCATACTACTGCAAAAATAATATTTGCTCTGCACCAAGCTGCACTGATAATATCATGAATGGCTTAGAAACAGATACTGATTGCGGTGGAGACTGCCCTGCCTGTCCCTTGGATAGCGGGTGCAACATAAACACGGATTGTGCAAGCGGTTTCTGTAATCCCACCACCTCCCAGTGTGATACTCCCTCCTGTGATGATGGATATAAGAATGGTGATGAGGCAGATGTTGACTGTGGCGGAGGCTGTCCTGCAAGGTGCGATGTGGGCAAGAAATGCAACTCTCTAAATGATTGCAAGTCTGGCTATTGCGAGGCAGGCACTTGTAGCTATGACCCAACCAAGGATACTGATGGCGACGGCATGCCTGATAAATGGGAGGATAAGTTTGGCTTAGACCCAAATGATCCCTCTGATGCCTATGAAGACCTTGATGGAGACAAGCACTCTAACCTTGAGGAGTACCTGGACGGCACAGATCCAACAGACCCCACAGATCCGCTACCTAAGAAAAAGCGCATCTTACAGATTATCCTTCTGATACTCGGACTCCTGTTAATGATAGGCAGCACTGCTTTCCTTATATACTCAAGAAAGGTGCTTATACCACAGCAGAGGGCTGCTGCTCAACGAGCTATGCAGCAGAGGCAAAAAGCGCAGAGGGCAGCACAGCCACCAGGAAGGGCCAGGCCAGGAATGCCTGTGAGAAGAAGACCCCTTAGAAGAAGGCCTGCTTCAAGGCAGACCGCCAGGAAATCCTTGATTAGCAAGTTTGGAGAGGGGGAGAAAGCAGGAGCTAAAAAAGAAGCAACAGCCCCTCCTGCAAAAGGAGCAGAAACACCTAAATCACATAAAAAACCCAAACCCTCAGAGGAATATGTTTCATTATCAAAGCTTAAAGAGAAACCTGAACAGGCCAAGGTCAAGGCTAAGAAACCAGCGGCCCCTAAGAAACCCCTAGGAGGAGCATTTAAGAAGTTAAAAGAGCTATCTGAGGAGACCAAACCCTCCAAGGGTAAGGAAGGTGCAAGCTCTGCTTTAAAAGAATTATCAGAATCATATAAACAAAAGACCACCAAGAAAAAACAAGTAAAGAAAGAGTAAAGGGCAGTAAAAGTTCAGGAAAAGGAGAGTCTTCTTTATGAGAAAAGCACAGATAAGCCAGGTATTTACGTATCTAATAATAATTCTTGTAGTTGGACTAATAGTTATTTTGGGGTATAAGGGAATCATTAGCATAATGAATGTTAATTGCGAGAAACAAAGGATAAGCTTTGAAAAAGACCTGATCGGATATCTTGAGGGCTACTCTGATAAGGGCTCTGTTCATGAAGAACTCCTTGACGCCCCCTGCGATGTTGATGGTGTGTGCTTTGTTGATGCAGGATACTGCTCTTCTCCACCTGCTTTCATTCCAATAGCTGGGTATGGGGTAAGTGATGATGTCATAATTAGCAGTGTAGAGGACTGCACGGCAAACATATTTTTTATGGGGGAATTCACAGAGGTGCCTGAATTTCTGGATGATTCACAGAAGTTCTCAAATAAAATAAAAGTGACCAATTCCTCAGGCATTAATTGCTTTAAAGTAAGGAACGGCAAGTTCAAGTTTTTATTCAAGGGTCAGGGAAGGAAAACACAGATTGAGTCTGGCTGGTGATTAAAATCCTTATTGGTGCGATTAAATGGTTAGAAAAATGAGGTGGGGCAAAAGGGGTTTTGCTATTCAATTTAACTGGTTGTTTGTACTTCTAGGTGGAGTTGTGATTCTTGGCTTCTTTTTTAGTATTATTAATAACCAGACTGTGAAACAAGAGGGGGAAACAGCACAAAAATCAACCCAGGAAATCAATGATTTATTAAAAGTGAGCCTCTCATCAAGGGACACCCAGAAAATAGTTTCTTTTGAGAAGAAAATAGCCTTTTCATGCGATGATGAAATATCTGCCTTTTACATTGGGAGCGCTTATAAGTATAGCAGATACGACTATAATGCCATCTTCTCACCCACAGAACTGGAGGGCACAGAGCTAATTGTACAAACCCTGGTTTTTGAAGCCCCTTTCAAAGTTCTGCCTCTTGTTCATGTTACTAATAGGGATACAGAGTATGTTTTTGTTGAGGATGCTCCTGTTATTACCATTGCTTATAACTCCTTGCCGGAGAATGTCACCAAGAGCCTTATCCCAGCCCCTCTAGGAACAATTGCCGCTTATCCCAACAATAACTATGACCACACAGTTTTTGTTTTGACTGATGAATCCAAGCTGGCTGGACTTACTAATTTTGATAACCCCAACAACAAGGCTTATGCTGTGGTTATCAAGTCAGGGAGCGGGACAGTTATCGATTATGGTAATATAACCTTTTACTTTCATGATTCGTCTGGTTTTGTGGACAATGGCACAGCACCCTTCTTGGGCTTAGACACGATTTCAGGAGCAATTATTAGTCATGACAGGGAAATCTATGAGTGCAATCTCAAAAAAATTATGCAAAGGGTTGAACTTCTGGCTGGCTTGCACTCCCAGAGGATGTTTAACTACACTAACCTCGCCTCTGCTATTTGCAGGGACAATTATCCCCTTGCACAAATCCACCTGGATAATATTCGAACCTATGCCTCAAGAAGACCATTAACTGTTGGTGATTTCCAGGTCCTTGTTGGCGCTATGGGTGACTTGAAATCCCTGAACAGTTACCTCCTGACTAAAACAGAATGCCCGCTTATATATTGATTATATTAATTCCAAAAGCCTAGAGAAGATGAGGAAAAGATGAAGAAAAAAGCACAATTGCAGATGAGTGAAACCATTTTTGTAGTCTTTATCATCCTTATAATAATCCTCTTTGGCTTTATTGCCTATTCAAAGTTTCAGGAGGGAGCGATTAAAGAGCAGCAAAAGAGGTTCAGAAACATGAGGGTTATAGAGCTCGCTCACCGGCTTAGTGCCTGGCCAGAATTAGAGTGTTCTGTTGCAAGCACCTCAAAATTTGTGTGCCTCGACACAACCAAGCTCATGATCCTTGGAAATTTTATTAACAAAAGCAAGCATGAGAGCACGTATGCCTTTAATTATTATTTTGACCTCTTGAGAAACTCGAAGATTAGCGTGACTGAGATATATCCTTCACACACCCAGACTCTTGGAGTGGATTACTGGATTTTATACGAGAACCAGGGGAAGACAAGAACCACAGAGGTTATATGGGTGCCTGTTAATCTTTATAACCCTCTTGTAAAGACCTATGCCCTTGGGATAATGGAATTACAGATATATGAATAAGGAAAAAGGGAGAGAAAAAGAAAGAAGGACAGAAAGAGAGAAAGGAAAATGAAAATGGTGAAGAAAAGAGCCCAACTGGAAATGATAGGCTTGGTTGTTATTGTAATCATAGTTATTACAGCTCTTTTAATCTTTACTGTTTACAAGATATCTAATCCCAGCAAGAACATACAGAAGAGATACATGAACAAGGAGATAGCAACAAACCTGCTGATAGCCATGACCAACACTGACGTTAGAGAGTGCTATAACCTCTCCTTAGCATCATTGATAACAGATTGTGCAAGGACCTACCATTCAATTAGTTGTTATGATAACACGAGCTGTGAAATAGCTAACAAGACGATTTATGATATCCTTAACAGGACCCTGATGGATTGGGGGGTAAGCTTTAACCTGTCGGTTGAGAACACCAACCTGAGCTTTGTTAATCTGGGCTGTACCTCAAGAAGAGAGAAAGTGCAGAGCTTTCAGATACTCCCTCTGGACCCCGGCCAGGTTGAGATGATCCTTGATATTTGCATTTGATAAATCAAACACAAGCCATAATCTATTCTAAGACTTTCACCTCAATCTCTCTGCTGCCTCTTGGACCGTCAAGCTCTACCAGCATAAGTGATTGCCAGGTTCCCAAGACCAGTCTCCCATTCTCAACAGGCATTGTCTCGCCCGGGCCAAGAATACCTGCTTTGATATGTGCCCCTGCATTGCCGTCGATTCTGTCGTGGAGATATCCGGCATTATCTGGGAAAACCTTGTTAAGTGCATTCAGGAAGTCAACGCACACATTTGGGTCGTGGTTTTCATTAATAATTATTGCAGCTGTTGCGTGCTTGACAAACACATGACAGACCCCTTTCTTTACCTTGCTTTTGCCCACCAGCTCATTAACCTTGCCGGTAATATCAACTATTTCCTGTTTTTTTGTAGTGCTTATCCTTATTTCCATGTTTAATGATGAGGAAAGGGCCTTTGTTTTTAATATTTTTTTAAGATATTAAGATTATTAAAGATACTGTTTAAAAGTAGTATTTAATTTAAGGCAAACTTTAAATACCCCAAACCGTTAGTACCTAATTGTTATGGAAAGAGCACCCGTCATTAAGGTTCAGTATCTCACAAAGAGGTTTGGGAAAAAGTCTATTCTTAAAAGAGTCTCCCTTGATATTAACGAAGGCGAGATCTTCGGTTTGGTAGGTGCGAGTGGAAGTGGCAAGACCACTCTTCTCAGAAACCTCATCGGATACCTGGTTCCTGAAGAAGGAGATGTTAAATTCAGGTATGATTATTTTGTTAAGGCAAAGAGCAGATTAAATAAACCCATGTATGCTTCTGTTTATAAACAGCAAAAGTTTGCCAGGAATCTCTTTGGTTTTGCAAGCCAGGAACCCTCTTTTTACAAAAGGCTCACTGTAAAGGAGAATCTCTA
>CBFDDS010000013.1:0-11189 GCA_965603625.1 Candidatus Woesearchaeota archaeon | reverse complement strand
CTTTAGTGACGGGGTGACAGCCATGACTTTAGGATTGTCAAAGAAAGGGATAATCCTTTTCAAGGCCTTGGAATCCACAAAAGAATCAGCATCCAAAGCACCAACAAACTCTGCCTTGGTTTTAGAGAGTCCAAGGTTAAGGGCAGTGTATTTTCCACCATTCTTTTTTCTATAAATCCGTACTCCCTTTGAAACAAACTTCTTTGCAACCTTGTAGGTATTATCTAATGAACCGTCATCAACCACAATGATATCAAGCTTGTTCCGAGGATACTCAAGTGCAAGAAGGGATTCCAGGGTCTTTGCCAGGGTCCTCCCCTCATTATAGCAGGGAACAATTATGCACACAGATGGATGCCTCCTAACTGTTTCCCCTTTGGTAAGCCTCTTCCTGTGCTCAAGCAGAGTTATTATAAAGAAGAGCGCAGTGTACAGACTAACAAAGGCAATTACAGATATTAGGATTTCACCAAACTCCATGTTAGCCCTCCAACTCTGGAACACCTAGGTATTTCCAGATTTCTATCTCAGCCTCTTTATATATCTTATCAAAGCTTTCACTGTGCTTAACAAGGAACCACAAGCCCTGTTCCCGAGATTCCCATAACTCTTCTTTCATATAGGGTGTGATTAAAATATACCTTACATCCTGCTTTGTGAGCAGGGGCTCTGCATCATTAAGCCTTGTAACCATAAATAAAGCCTGCACATCGTCCTTCATCTGGGGATACTCCTGATTCAGAAAAGAGTTAGAATCCAGTAAAACCCTTTGATAGGAATAGAATTCAACCAGAAAGCCATTTTCTTCCAGGGTTAGGACATCGCCACTACCCGCAGGCCTAAGGAATAAAAGAGCATCGAGCATGTCCTTGTCTGGCTGAGCATCAATGAGCAAGTTGATCTGGTTTAGAGATGAGAAAAGAAGGCTGCAGAGTATAAGAAGCAGGGTTCCCTGCCTCACAATCTTCAGGTGCCATCTTCTCTTATAAAAGTAGATTATTGCAACCACACAGTAAAAGGTGATTATAAAGCTAGCATACACCCTCGCAACCGTGTTAAAAAAGGAAAGTACTACAAGTAAAAGCACTGGCAGATGAAAGAGCTTTCTCACTTTGTCCTTGTCATTAATCCAAAGGACTATAAAGCCTATTAAGAACAGGATTAGGAGAAAGACGCTAAAACCATATTCTGCATTTAGAATTGAGAAGACATTTCTAAAAGCAAAGCTATGGAATCCTAGAATTCTGGGCGTGTAGTTCGTGAGCAGAGTTAGAGGTATGCTTATAATAATTGATATTATGAGAGAGAAAACTAGGGTTCTCAGCGTCTTCTTAACCTTCTTAAGAGCAAGGCTAAGGAAGAGGATGATGCCTATAGTTAGAATGAACCCGGTTAAGCTGGTCAGAGCCAGAATTATTAATGATAGAGCACCAAAGACCTGGGAGAGCATCTTCTTATCAAGAATCAAAACAGTGGCCAGCAGGCTTAAAAGCATAGTAAAGGCAGCAGTATAGAGCCCTGTAGATAGTGCTATAAAGACAGGAGTGACAGAAAGGATAACTATAGAGTAGGCTGCGTAGTTGGGCTTAACTTTGATTAATTTCAGGAGTTTGAATAAAAGAAGGGCGCATGCCAGCCCTAAAACTATAGGAAGGAAAAGAGAGACTGCCTCGACAGGAAGCAGAGTATACAGGAAGGTAAGCAGATAATGATAGGGGTTTGGTTCATAAACACTTCTTTGGATAGGGTCTGTAGCTAAAGACGGGTTTTGTCCAAGGAAACGTACAAGGTGAAGGTTATAGTAAGACTCCCCTACTGGATAAAGAGGACTGCTGCTGGTTAATCTTAAAATCATTACAAGGGCAGGGATGACTATTACTAATGCTAAGGCAAAAAAGAGGATTCTGTGCTCTTTCCTTTTTCTTTGTTTTGCTGTGCTCATTCTACCTCACACCTAAGGATTTCATAAATCAGGGCGTCCTTGTCATAAACCACCTCAAAGCAGTCTTCCTCAGCATAGAAAAGAGTGTTAATGCCATACTCCCCCATGCTTTTTGTGGATAAGAGGACATAATCAATATCATACTTACTAGTTAATCTTATAGCCTCTGATTTCAGTCTCAGAGTGAACAGGCTGTTGACATCATGGTATCTCTGGTTTATGTTTTTTATAAACATGAAATTATTATCAGCAACATTTTTTCTTTCTGCCGCATAAGTTATTAGAAAGCCCTCCTCAGCTCTTCCAAGAATAACATCAGTCTCCTTGGTGTTCTCCTTAATCCATTCCAGGGCGTGCAGGTCCTGTGCAGGGGGCTTGGTTGTTGTTAGAGTTAGAGTGCTAATAAGAGGAGTTATTGTTGTGAGAATGAAAAGGATTCCAATAAGTATTATTGCTATCTTTGACAGGCCCGGCTTCTTTGTCTTTGAGAGGTTGACAAGAACCAGTTTGGTAGAGGAGGCTGAGAGGATTATAAGGTTCATGCTTAAGAACAACAACCCTGTTGTAAAGGGTATTAATTTGAGCCAGAGCATCATGAATGATATCAGGGCGAAGCTTATGTAGAGGCTGGCAGCCTTGTTCCTGGTTTTGAAAAGGGTATGATAAACTGCATACACACCAAGCAACAGAGGAATAACTCCTACCGCATATATCACCCCTATAAAACTCAGCTCCATAAAATAGGATGAAAGCAGCGGGGCTGGTATGTTCTGCCATATGAAGGTCACTCCGTGCAGGAAAAAGGCTTTTTTATAGAGCAGAAGATTGAACCATAGTGCAAGGAACAAGAGGAAAAGGGTTACCTCAACCTCTTTTATATTAATCTTATGTCTCCCAAGTTTTAATATAAGAAAGTAGACTAAGAAGCTTATGAGCAGGATAAAAACAGAGGTGTGGGTTAATAACAAAAGCACTATCAGGATTATACTCCACATAGCAAAGCCCTTTTCTTCTATACGCAGAAAGGTGTAACTAAGTAGGAAGATGAGGGGGAGGCTCAGTGAGTAGACTGATGCCTGGTCAAGAGTTGTGTAGATAATAGGCACAAAACCTGCAAAAAAAGCTGCAATAAAGGCAGCAATCCTGTTCTTTGTAGTGTACCTTGCTATAACATATATCACCAGAACTAATGAAGCAAAGCCTATGCTGGGGATTAACTTAGCAACAAGGGTTAAGGGGAGTACAAGGCTGAACAAGGCCAGTACATAATAAAAGAGGGGTGGGAAGGTAGTGGTCCTGCCAGAGTAGCTTAAGGGGTCTTTGAATAAGGGAACTCCGGTCTCCTTTATATGCTCTGCCTGCCTAAGAGTGTTGTATGCATTATAGTCAAAGCCTTCATCAGAGAGAACCATGGCTAGTCTTGCACCCAGGACTATACAGAAGAGCAGGATAATAAAGATGTACTCTCTACTTATCTTGCCTGCCTTCTTCCTGTGGTTGTTCTTAATATTCTTTTTATTCCTCTTATTCTTCTTATCCTCCTTATCCTTTCTTTTCATTTTTTTCTTTTTCATTCTTATTTCCTTGCAAAGCCCCACATGAATTCAAAATAACTCTTAAAGCTATTGGCTAGGGAAGTTTCTTTTATTAAAATAGCTTTGGGATTATCCTCCCACATGATTATAGACACCTTGTCTGAATAAATATTTGTTGAAACAGGGGATTTGTTGCCTTTTTTAATGAATTTTATGTCTGCTAAGGGTATCTTCTTTAGATATTTTTCTTTTCTAGCACTCTCATCGAAAAGCATCCTTACCATTATCTTCTTCTCTACCCTCTCCTTATCATAGTGAGGAAAATAATACTTAACAATCTCATTAACATTAACAGCATCCCCAAAAATTAGCACTTCCTTACCCTCTCTTATCTGGTCATCAAAAACTGTTTTTATGGCTTGTCTCCCTCTGAAGAACAGGGTTTCTTTTTTCTCCTCAGAGAACTTTCTTAGGAGTTCAAGCTCAGGCATAATGTCTTTTATATTGTCTTCTCTTTCCTTAAGAAGCTCTAAGAGCCTCCCAGGGTCAGCTGCTTCATAGTAATGCCTGTTATTGGTTTTGATATAGGACACAAGCCCCTTCTCTATAAGGCGTTCAATAGCATCATAAACACTTCTTCTGTGAATGCCTGTGTATCTGGATATCTCTCCTGCCCTAATTGAGCCCTTCTCAAGCAAAACAAGGTATATCTTTACTTCTGATGAAGTCAGGCCCACTTGTTCTATGAATCTCTGATTCATGAAGTGCAGTAATGAAGCGGGGTTTATAAATCTTTTCAGCTGTGTGGTGAAGAGTATCACCTCAAAACTTTTTATATCTCAAAGGGTCTTCTGGTATTGTCGGAGAACTTCCGAAAAAACAGCATTATAGGATATTAAACAGTAAATAAAAACACATGATGAGGTGGAAAAGATGCAAAACCCAGAACTGCTTGTTTTAGAAAATCCAGGAAAATTCGAGAGCCTTGATGCAGCAACCGCAGATATATTCGAAGAACTTGAGAGGAAAACCCTTCCCTTGGTGGACAAGATAATACAGCCCTTCACAGAGATGAACAAACAAAGGACAGGCTTCACCAATGGATACAGGCCTGATGAAGAAACCATGCAGAGCTATGATTATGGAAGTGTGAAAGTAAATGTAAAAACAACCCCCACCACCCTGAAAACCAACTATAAAGCAGTTGTAGAGGAAACAGAGGAGTTCCTAAAGTTTATAGCAAGGGACTATGAAGCAGGAAGAAGCAGGAAAGGAGTCCTGACCATAAACAACCAAACCTACCTCTCTCTTGATGATGCAATAAACAAGATAAAGCAACTAAAAGAGAGCGCACTAGAGGGTAAAGAAGGTGTAAACCAAGAAGTAAGGGTAGAAGCACATGAAGGTATTGAAAAAGAAGGGCTTGAAAAAGTTGTTTTCAAGCTAGGACAAGCCTACTCTGCACAAACAGATGAGAATGCAGCAGACCATGCAAGAGCAACAGCTCTGAAAAAAGCAATAAAGGAAGGCTTCTACAAGCCCTTCATAACAAAACTAAAGGAGATGACCGGGTATGATACTGATAATCTACCTGAAGAAACAGTGCAGGAATACATCAGGGCAGGAGACTATCTCTTCCCAGTCCAGATAATCCCAAAGGAAAGTGTCAAGTATGCAAAAATCATTGACAGCCTGATAAAGCCCTATAACAAAAAGATAACACCATCAACAGGGGAGCTTGTCAAACTACAAGAAGGAATGATGGATAACGAACTGGCAAGGTATGATCCAAGAAAAAGAGAGGGCAAAACCTTTGTCCGCTTAGAAACCCTAAGGCAGAGAATGGATGAGCTAAGAGCAGATTATACAAGCAAGGGATGCACTTATAAGATAGAGAGAAGCTTTAGAATAAGTTGAAAGCGAGCAGAAGTAAAAAATATTTTTTACTTTTTTATCTTTATTTCTTTATTCTTCTTCTGGCCCATAGCTTGGCACTGCTGACTTGTTAATAATCATTATATCGCCAATGCTCTTGACCAGCTGGTGAGGCACAATCACTCCCTTTGCACTGCCTAGGACCTTGTTCAAGAAACTGTTCTTGGTTGCTCTTACTCTCCAACCGAAAACCTTGTTCTGAGTCAGAATGGCCTCCTCAACATCTCCAAAATAATCACCTGTATCAGTAAAGACCCTCATTTCATATGCTTCAGTAATTCTTTTCATTTTAAGCATTCATACCACCTTTAATCCTTGTGTAGTGGATAAAGAAGCCCAGATATATAAAGGTTTTGATTTAATTTATTCAGATAAAGAGCTTAAAAAAGAAAAAATATTTAAAGCTGGTTAGATAAGATTAGAACATTAAATATTTAATGAAATAAAAGAGGTGGAGGTTATCTAAAATGGGAATGGACACGGTCATACTCGCAATCATTATTGGTACACTAGCAGCAATTGTTTACAGTCTTAGGATTCTGGTATTGATGGAAAGAAGGATTGCTAAGATTGATATCAACCTTGAGAGAATTGTTATGAAGGTTGCGACTGAAGAAAAAAAGATAGAGGCTGAAGAGCTGAAAATTGAGAGGATGCTAAGCGGCAGGAAGACTAAAAAGAAGAAAAAATAATTTCTTCTAAATTTTTTATTTATTTCACTCTTTTTTCATGATGATACAACACGTTTCTCTCGACCATGGATGGTTCTATCATTATAGACTGCACAGAGCAAAGCTAGGCTTGCTAAGAGATAATGGATTCTCTTCTCTGCATAGATTTCTTAACAGGGTCTTTGATGACTGTCCGCAAGAGCCTTTCCTGGCAGGACCCAGGAGCAGCAGGCTCAGGTTTAGCCTTGGAATTGAACCAAGACAGATTGATAATCATGAGGTTACCACGCTTGCAAGAGAAGGGCTTGCCTGGAACAAATACACGGATGCTCATAGCAATGTACAGGTGTTCATGCTCAGCTATGACAAGACTACTGTAGGTGTAGAGGTCCCTATCTGGCTAAAGGCGTATGAGCTGGGCACCAAGCATGAGGAGTTATTCCAGAGCAAAGAACCCCTATCAGGGCATATTGATGTGCTGAGAACAGAAGGGGATAAGCTCTGGGTGTGGGATTATAAGCCACGAGCTGAAAAGGAGAAATATGCCTCTACCCAGGTCTTCTTCTACTCACTAATGCTTAGCAGAAGAGCAGGTATACCCCTCGACAAGATAAGGTGCGGTTATTTTGATGAGAACACAGCCTTTGCATTCAAGCCTGATAGGAAATATTTGAGGGGGACACAGATAAAGTTAAGGTGATGCCCAGTCGGCGCATTCTCTTTTTAATTCAGAATAAATATTGCCAGGTTTAGTACTGCTGCGAACGTAACCCATAGGATGTATGGTATTAACAAGTATGCTGCTGTTCTTGAAACCTTGTAGGATTTTATAATGGTGAGCAGGATTGCTATCCAGAGCACCAAGATTTCTATGAATGCTATCAACGGATTTTTTAATCCAAAGAAGATAATAGACCAGAGTATGTTGAGTATTAACTGCACTCCAAATAATAACAAACCTGTTTTAACTCCTTTTGCTTTAAAGCCTTTTGTCCATACCAGGTAAAGGGACACACCCATTAATATAAATAAGGTTGTCCATACAGGTGCAAAAACCCAGTTAGGAGGATTAAAAGAAGGCTTTGCTAGGCCAATATACCATGTAGAGATGGAGTTGGCAGTGAAAAAAGAGCCGATTATGCCTGCCAGCTGGCATATAACTATAGAAACTATGAATTTGATTATTTTATCTGTTTTTATCATTATTAATTCAAAGAACCAAGTTTAGTATAAATAATTTTATGTTTTGCCTGCTAAGTCCTCAAAACTCAAACCCTTTTTCTTTGCCAGATCAAGCGTCACAACATAGCTCTTGGGTGTGACTTTCAGGTCTGTTAATCTCAGAAAATACCACTGCTCACTGTCAAACTTTATTGCAACAAAGGCCCTTGCTCCAAAACTATTGGCAAACAAGTCGAGCTGGGTTATCTCATCCTTGGTCAGGTACTTAGTCTTGTCCTTGGAAGATTTGCACTCAAAAGCAAAAAAACGCTTTCCATCACCAGCAACAACATCAGGGCTTGGATGCTGTGTGCTACCTGAGCCAGCTGCTCTCATAGCTCCAAAGCCATGCTTCCAGAATAAATGTATTAAGTCCCGCTCTGCTTTGCTTCCCTTGCTCTTTCTTCGTCCATGACCAATGCCCATGTCAAGAAGATACTGCCTTGAATTATTTAATTCTTTTCAATTTTCAATAACTTTATAAAAAAACCCATATTAGCCTTTTTTATGGCGGGAAAAAAGATTTTGAGCTTATCTGCTATGGAGAAGATCATGAAGGCAGCAGGGGCTTATAGAGTGAGTGAGGAGTCAAAAGAGGCTTTAAGGGATGTTCTAGAGGACCTCGGTGATAAGATTAGTAGAGAGGCTATTGAGCTAAGCAGGCATGCGAACAGAAGGACTATAAAGGCAGGAGACATCAAGCTGGCTAGCAAGAATAACAAGTAGAAAGGCTATAGAGATTATAGTTTATAGTTTTATCTTCATAAAGTCGTGTGCTGTCTTGCTGTTCTTGAAAAAGGTCTTTATCTCCTCTTGTAATTCCTTTGTGGTCTTGTATCTCTGGGAGAAATGTGTTATTATAAGCTTCTTCACACCTGCTTTTGTTGCTATTAAACCCGCATCCTTGGTGGTCAGGTGCCTGTATTCCTGTCCTTTTTCTTCCAAATCAGAAGTGTAGGCTGACTCAGCTATGAGTATATCTGAATCATTGGCCAGCTCATAGGCATTTGTGCATGGTAGAGTGTCAAGGATTATAGTTAGTTTTTTTCCTTTTTGCAGGTAAGAAACATCTTCTGGTTTTATCTTCTTGCCTTTAAAGGTTACGCTCTCTCCCCTCTGTAATTTACCAATCTGGGGACCTTGTTTTAATCCAAGCTTTTTTGCTTTAGCCATGTTTACCTTCCTCTTATCCCTATCAATTATGCTGTAGCCCAGGCAGGGCATTTTATGATCCATATAAGCACACTCTATATAGTAGTCCTTGTTCTGGAATATTTTCTCTATGCCCTTTGGATTCAGCTCCTTAATATCAAGCTCCAGCCTGTTATGCTCAAAACTAACGCTTTTTAGCATGTGTACAATCCTTTCCTTGGTCTCTCTGGGTCCGTAAAGAGTTACTTTCTGCGGGTTCTCATTATTGCTCAGGGTTTGAAGAAGACCTATCAGGCCAGACACATGATCTCCGTGCCAGTGAGTGATAAGAATCTTTCTCACCTTATTTCTATTTATACCAGCAATATTCATCTGCCTCTGGGTGCCTTCTCCGCAGTCCACTAGTATACCTTCTCCTTTATATTCTACATAGATGGCCTGCGCATTCCTTTCCTTGGTTGGCACCATGCAGCTTGTGCCTAGCATTGTGATTTCCATAAAGCAAAGTTATCTTGTTTTGTTTTTAACACTTTCTAAAAAATTTTAATTTTTTAGGTCAAAAATCTAATGAGATTTTTGTTCTTAAATAAGAAATTATCTTCTATATAGATAATAATGCTGTTTTGTAAAAATATATAAAGCCATCACCAATGCTAAGAATAATCATGGCAAAGAAGAAAACCACTAAAAAAACCACAAAAAAGAAGACAACCAAGAAGAAAAGTGCAAAAGAAAAAGAAGCCAAAGTAGATGAAAAAGTAGAAGAAAAGAGAAAAGAAGAAAAAGAAGAAAAAGCTAAAGAAAAGACTAAAGAGAAAAAGAAAGAAATAATCAAAGCAATCCTTGCAAGAGAGAGGGTGATAACAGAATCCACAGACGAGGCAAGGAATCTCTTTAATAAGAGTGCATACGGACAGGTATTAGAGGATGGTAGGGTACAGCTCTCTTTGCCAGAAGCCCTTTACCTTCTTGAAAAAGGCAAACTCCATATATCAGAAACAAAGAAAAAGGCTATCACAGCAGAGGACTTCCTAAAAAAAGCAAGAAAGGTAGAGCCCAACTTTTGGATAAGATACTCTGTCTTTAGGGATATGAGAAACAGAGGATACATCATTAAGACAGCCCTTAAGTTTGGGGCAGATTTCAGAGTGTATGACCGTGGAATAAAGCCAGGAGAAGACCATGCCAGATGGATAATCTTTCCTGTGCACGAGGGCGAGACCTTGACATGGTATGAGTTCGCTGCCAAGAACAGGGTGGCTCACAGCACCAAGAAGAGACTGATGATGGGAATCGTAGATGATGAAGGAGATGTTACTTATTACGAGATTAAATGGATGAGACCTTGATTCTATAGATAGATTAGAATTAGATATAGATATAAGACTAAAATATAAGATAAAATTATATAAACCCTGTCCTAATACTAAAAAGTGTCCATTGTAAAAGAATAATTTTTGAGTAAAAATGCCTAACAAAGAAGATATTCTGAGAATAGTGCATATGAGGGGACCTATAATACCTAATGACCTCAAGAAAATAATCAAAGCAGGAGACACGATTCTCCTAGGAGCCCTCTTATCCGAGCTAAAAACAGCAGGCAAAGTGAAAGTTACTCACACAAAGGTTGGAAGCGGCCCTGCTTATTATACTCCAGGCACAGAATCAAGGCTGCAGAACCTGATGAAATACCTGAATGAGAAGGACAGGAAAGCAGCAGAATACCTCAAGGAAAAGAAGATTCTAAAAGACTCTGACCAGAGCCCCCTAGTAAGAGTTAGTCTAAGAAATATAAGGGACTTTGCAAAGCCATTAGAGGTGAGTGTTAAGAGGCAGAGAGAGATATACTGGAAATGGTACCTTTTACCTACAAAAGAGGCTCAGGATATGATACTAAAAAAAGTAGCACCGAAGAAAGAGATAAAAGAAATAAAGAAATCAGTGGTAAAGACGCCAGTCAAAGAAGAGGTTAAAAAAGAAGAGATTAAAGTAAAAGAAGAGCCTGAGATAAAAAAAGAAAAGAGGGAAGAAGTGCAGAAAGAACTGGGCATACCAAACGAAGAACTAGAAAAAGAGAAGAATCCCCTCTTCAAAAAGGTTTATCCTTATTTCAAGGAGAATTATATTGAGGTAATTGAGTACAAGATTGTGAGAAAGAAGACAGAGATTGATTTTATCCTCGCAGTTCCTTCAAGGATTGGAAGCCAGGAATACTATTGCAAGGCAAAGAAAAAGAAGAAAATCAATGACGGAGACCTGAGCAGTGCTTATATCCATGGCCAGGCAAACAACCTGCCTGTGATATTCATAACTACAGGAGAGATGACTAAGAAAGCAAAAGAAATGCTAAGCAAAGATTTTAAAGGAATGATTGTGAAGAAGATATAAAAAATTTAAAATAAAAACTTATTCTTCAGCATCTTCCTCTTCAGCAAACTTCTTTACTGCCTCGAAGTTTTCAACCAGAAGCCTTGCTTTATTCTTTCCAAACCTGAAAGGAAACCTGTCATCCTCGGTTCTCTTCAAAACTATCATTTTGTTGCCTTTGAATTCATCGTATTCTACTACCACAAAAATCACCTTTTATTATTTATATTTAGTTAAGGTTGGACTTCCCTTTAAAAAGTTTAGGGTTAGGCAAGCGAAAATATTATTAACAGACAAGGCTTTCTTATAAACATGAATACTATTTATGAGGAAGCTAAAACTAATCCTGAACTATTAAAAAATGCA
>CBFDDS010000012.1:0-11305 GCA_965603625.1 Candidatus Woesearchaeota archaeon | reverse complement strand
ATGCCCTTTGGTCCCAGAATGGTGCGAAGCGACTATATGAAAATATTAGTGGCAGATCACCTCTTCCCAAGGATGAGGTTTAAGCTTCAGGAAGTAGAGACCCTGCTTGGTGCCTATGCAACCCCTGAGAGCTATGATGAGGAGTTCAGGGACTATCTATTATCCCTTTCACCAAGGGACAGGGCAAAGGCCCTTTACGGGCCTAATGTGTTCCAGGAAGCCTACCTCTTTGCCAGAAAGGTGAGACTGATAGCCCAGCATGAAGACTTTGATGTGATCCACGCTCATGATCACTGGACCTTTCCAGCAGCAATAGCAGCCAAAGAGGCCACTGGAAAGCCAATGGCTGTGCATGTACACATAACAGAGTTTGACAAAACCGGAGGGGTGAGTGTCAATCAGAGAGTGTATGATATGGAGCGTGAGGGAATGCACAAGGCAGACTTAGTCATTGTGGTAAGCAATTTCATAAAAGAGAGGCTTATCAATAACTACGGCGTTCCAGAAGGGAAGATAAGGGTTGTACATAATGCTGCTGAGGCCATGGATAAGTGGGTCTTCCATGATGCAAGCAAGATAAAAGAGATAGACAAAATTGTGTTGTTCATTGGCAGGATAACCCTGCAGAAAGGCCCTGATTACTTTGTGGAGGCAGCCAAGAAAGTGCTTGAGAAAGACCCGAATGTGAAGTTCATAATGGCAGGCACCGGAGACATGCTCACAAGGATTATTGAGCGTGTTGCACAGCTCGGCATTGCTGACAAATTCATTTTCCCGGGCTTCATAACAAGAGACGAGGTTGCAAAGCTAAATAAGATAGCAGATGTGTTTGTGATGCCCTCAGTATCAGAGCCCTTTGGTCTTGTGCCTCTGGAAGCAATGTGGCAGGAGACTCCGGCAATCATATCCAAGCAGTCGGGTGTCTCAGAGGTGCTTAACCATGTGCTAAAAGTAGACTTTTGGGATGTTAACGACATTGCCAACAAGATACTGGCATTATTGCACTACAGAAGCCTGCACCACCAGCTCAAGCATCATGGCTTTACAGAGGTCAGGAACATGACCTGGGAAGGGCCTGCAAAGAAGTGCATACAAGTTTATAATGAATTAATGAATAGAGGGAGATAAGTGAGATGGGTGAGGTAAGTAAATATGGTTTCAATTTGTTTTTATTTTCAGGTTCACCAACCATTCAGACTTAGAAAGTACTCTGTGTTCGACATAGGCAATAATTCAGATTATTTTGATGAGCATAAGAATAGAGAGATAATGCATAAGATTGCGAGAAAGTGCTATCTTCCAACCAACAAGCTGCTCTTAAACCTTATCAAGGAGTTTAAGGGAAAGTTCAAAGTGAGTTTTTCTATCTCAGGCGTTGTTCTTGAGCAGTTTGAGAGGTATGCTCCTGAGGTTCTCCATTCTTTTAGGGAGCTGGCAAAGACCGGATGCGTGGAGTTTCTTAATGAGACCTATTATCACTCCTTGTCCTTCTTGTTTGACAAAGAGGAATTCAAAGAACAGATATTATTGCACAGAAAGAAAATCAGGGAATTGTTTGGACAGGAAGCCAAGGTTTTCAGGAACACAGAGCTCATCTATAACAATGAGATGGCTAACTTTGTGCAAAGCCTTGGTTACAAAACAATACTGGCAGAAGGAGCAGACCATATTCTTGGATGGAGAAGCCCGAATTATATCTACACACCAAAAACTGCTGACAGGATGAAACTCATGCTCAAGAATTACAAACTCAGTGATGACATTGCATTTAGGTTCAGCAATAAGGGATGGAAGGAATACCCTCTAACTGTTGATAAGTATGCCCAGTGGGTTTCAGCAGCCAATGGTAATGGGCATATAGTTAATCTTTTCATGGATTATGAAACCTTTGGAGAACACCAATGGGAGGATACAGGAATCTTTGATTTCATTAGGCATCTGCCTGGTGAGATACTCAAGCACCCTGATAATGACTTTGTGACTATAAGCGAGGCTGCTGAGAGGTATGATTCTGTTTCAGAGCTTGACATTCATAACTTTGTCTCATGGGCTGATATTGAGCGAGACCTTAGTGCTTGGCTTGGCAATTCATTACAGAATGCTGCTACTACTGAACTCTACAGGGTGGGAAAGCTGGTTAAGGGAGTAGGATACCCTAAACTCATTGAGGACTGGAGAAAGCTAACCACAAGCGACCACTTCTACTATATGTGCATCAAGTGGTTCTCTGACGGAGATGTTCATAAGTACTTCAATCCCTATGACAGCCCTTATGAAGGCTTTATTGCTTTTATGAATGCCCTGAATGATATTGTTATTAGGACCAGGGGCATTAAGAAGAAACATCAGGAAGCCGGAGTTAAGAATAAGGGCAATGGCTATGCAGAGGAGGGAACTGATTCATTCAGCCAGAGCTTTTTAAGCGAAGAGCCGAGCGAAAGCCTGCTTGATATTGACATGAGTTTTAAAAAATGAGGTGAGCTAAGAGGCAAATGCCTAAAACAAATAATAAGCGGAAAGCGAAGAGAAAAAGAGGAAGACCACCTAAAAAGAAGACACAGAAGAAAAACTCAAAGAGACCGACAATAACCAAGAATGCACCTAAACAGAACTACTTTGTCCTGTGCAATGGCAAGCCTGTGAAGAATGTTAAGGAACTGGCAGAGATAATGGACGAGCTTGAAGAACACGTCTTCAACCACCATGTAAGGGCTGATGGAAACGACTTTGCAAAGTGGGTTGAGGACATCTTTAAAGATGTTAAGCTCGCACAGAAGCTTGCTGGCTTAAGAGACAGGAAGCACATGCAGCTTGTGATTTACAAGCACATAACCCATAAGCTGTGGTAAAATATTTTTTATGATAAGCTAAATCATCCAAGTTAAGGGGGGATGATTGATAAAAAAGAGGTGGTTAATAATGATACCCAAAGATAAATGGTTCTTCTTTAGAAACGGGAGGCATGCTTCCAGTATAAAGGAACTAAGGCAGGCCCTTGAATGGATGGGTGCTGATGAGTTCAGACACCACATTAGTATTGAGAGGAACGATTTTGCAAACTGGGTTGAAGGAGTGTTTGGCGAGGCAAAACTTGCCCGCAACATGAGAGAAGTATCTGAGAGAGACGACTTAATAACAATCTTAGATGAGTTCCTTAAGAAAGATAAAGAAAAGGAGAAGGAGAAGAAGAAGCCGAAACCCAAGCCTCGCCCCAAGACCAAGAAAAAGGAAGTTGTGTCTCTTGAAAAGAAGATTGCTTTGGAATCCAAACCTGAACCTGAACCCAAGCCCAAACCTAAACCAAAACCCAAGTCTAAACCCAAGCCTAAGCCTAAGCTCCCTAAATTTCCTAAACTTTCTAAACTCAAGCCAAAACTTAAACTCAGACTAAAGTCTAAACCCAAGCCCAAACCGGAACCCAAGCCTAAGCCTGAAACAGAACCAGAACCAAAACCTAAGCCAAAGAAAGCAGCAGAATCAGGAAGAGAATTATCAGAGAAAGAGTTGAAAACAATTGTAGAAGAGGCAAGGAGAGTGATAAAAGAGGAGGAAAAACACGGGAAAGCTGAGGAAGAGAAGAAAAAAGAGATAAAAAGAGAGCTAAAAGAAGAAAAGGTTAAGAAGAAAGCTGAAAAAAAGGCTGAGAAGGATATTAAGAAGGCTAAAGAGAAAAAGGAGAAAGAGAAGAAAGAAAAGAAAGAGAAAGCTCCTGTCAAACCTGAGACTGTGAGACACATGCAGCACATGCACCACAAGTTTATTGTTAAGGAATTTATTTACGGGTTCATCATTGGACTGATATTTGGTTTGATACTCTTTGGAGTGCTAAACCAGTTACTTTAACTTTAGTGAAATTTAATGTTTTAGTTCGTGTAGGGGTAGAATAGAAAGTGATTAAGGCAAACGCAGATTACCTTTTTGAAGTGTCTTGGGAGGTTGCTAACAAAGCCGGAGGCATAAACACAGTTATAAAAACCAAGGCTCCTTATATGCTGGAGTACTACACCAACTACTTCTTGATAGGCCCTTATTTCAAGAAAAAAGCAGATATTGAACTGCAGAGGATAGAGGTGCCTGATTTTCTTAAAGGCGTGTTTCTCGAGATGAAAAGCCTTGGGCTTGAGTGCTACTATGGAAGATGGGAGATAAGGGGAGAACCGCACACAATCCTGGTTGACTTTCAAAACTTTCTTTCTGAGAAGGATAAGATAAAGACAAAGATGTGGGAGGATTTCAAAGTAGAGTCTCTGGGCTCACCCCCTGATTTTGATGAGCCAATAGTGTGGTCATGGTGTGTGGGTATTCTATTGGAGAAGATAGGTAGGGCGCTTAAGAACAAGAAGCTGGTGGCTCATTTTCATGAGTGGCTTTCAGGAGCAGGCATGTTCTACTTAAAAACCAAGAAATCAAAAATAGGAACTATCTTCACAACCCATGCCTCAATGCTGGGCAGAACCCTTGCTGGAAGCGGATTTGACCTCTACCAGGAGCTAGGGAAGTTTAACCCTTTACAAAAGGCAAGAGAGTACAAGGTCCTTGCAAAGCACACCATGGAGACAGCATGCGCTCTTAACAGTGATATATTCACAACTGTCAGTGAGATAACAAGCATGGAGACTGAGAAGCTTCTGGGCAGAAAAGCAGATGTTCTCCTTCTTAATGGAATAGATGTTGAGAGATTCCCAACTATAGAAGAGACCTCAATAAAGCATGTCACATCAAAAGCCATTATACGGGAGTTCCTTACCTATCATTTTTTCCCTTACTATACCTTTGACTTAAAACGTAACCTCTCCTTTTTCTTTGCAAGCAGATATGAGTTTAACAACAAGGGAATGGATGTCCTGATACGGGCTTTTGGGGTCCTTAATGAAAGACTGAAACAAGAGGACACTTCGAGAACAGTGAGCGTGTTCTTCTGGGTTCCTATGAGAACATACGGGGTGAAAGTGGAACTACTTGAGAACAAGAACTACTATAGGCATATAAAGAGCCTCGTTGATATGAAGTCCAACCAGATTCTTCAGCAGATTGTCAATGACTTTATCTCGAGAAAACTCGCTGTTGATGAGAGCTTTTTTGAAAAAGACTTCATGAGGGAGGTAAAAAGCAATATACTCACGTTTCAGAGAACCGGCAACCCCTCCATACTAACCCATAATATTGGAGATGAGGACCATGACCCGCTAGTACAGGGTCTTAAAGCAGAGGGGCTTGACAACAAGCCTGACGACAAGGTAAAGGTAATAGTCTACCCTGTCTATCTGTCTGGCAATGATGGATTGCTCGACCTTCCAGCCTATGATGCAATGGCAGGCTGCCACTTTGGCTTGTTCCCATCCTACTATGAGCCCTGGGGATACACCCCTCTTGAAGCAGCAGCAATGGGGATAGCATCATTAACCAGTGACCTGTCCGGCTTTGGAAGGTACATGCATAACAAGCTCTTAAAGGAGCACTCAGGAATCTATGTTCTGAAAATGTTTGGCAGGACCAAGGAGGAGCAGATAAAGGACCTTGCCGATATAATGTATAAGTACGCCAGCATGGACCATGCAGAAAGAGTGCAGAACAAGATAAATGCCAAGTACCTCTCAAACCTTGCTGACTGGAAGCACTTTGTCAAATTCTACATAGTTGCTCATAACAGAGCCCTGAATAACCACACCTAGAACGTGGGCTTGCTCAGAGAGAACTATTGTATTATTGTATTTAGAAACTATCACATTTAGAAATGGCTCTTAAGCTTGCCAATCACCTTGTAAGGGTCTGTTAATATCACATTACCCATATCATAGATTTCCATCCCGCCGATATCTGTTGTCTTGTTGTCCAGCTTTCCCCTGTCAACTATTCTTGTTATTACTGGGAAGCCTTTCCATGCCTCATCCTTAACCAGAGGTGGGAACACGCTTCCAAGGTTGTAGCTCATAACCCCAAAATCATTTGTTAGGCACTTCACCACCTTGTAGATAGCACTCACACAGGTTTTATCCATTTTTTCGCAAAGAAGGGTTACCTGCTTATCCTCCCTCGGAACAATGCTGGCAAATATCTTTACTCCTTTTTTCTCAAACCCAAGCCCCAAGGCTTCATGTATTTTGTATAAATCAGAGAAGAAATCGCTCTTATACTCCTTCCGGTAAGCTTTCATTACCTTTTTGTCATTCTCTGCATCAGCATAATGAAAGCCTTCTCCAAGAACAAGCTGCATATGGCCGTGGATAATGCTTGCTGCTGCACGCCACAACACATTCCAGAGAAGAAATGGATAAACAGCATTCTTATTGCTCTTATGTGCATGCTCAAACCACTTCAGGGCAGTCTTGAAATAGTCCTGAAGCTCTTTTTCTGTGAAGTCAAGTGGGTTATGCTTATCAAAAATGACCAGGCCGTGCATGCCGTCATACTTCGCGACATTGCTTGCTGTAACACAGTGCTTTCCCTTAATCCTTCCAAAGGTGTCTTCTGGCGTCATGCTCAGGGGCTTGCTGAAAGGTCCCCCCTCGCTCTGCTTAATAATTTTTTCAAAATCACCCTTTTCCTTTGCCTGCATAGGCCGCTTTGCCCTCAGTTCATTAAACAAGGCTGCCTCATATATATGCTTGTCAAGCACCTTTACTATCTTCTGCTCCTCAACATCAGTGTGACGACCAAAGGTCTTATCAGCCCAGGGCTTCATATTCTCGGGCAGAATAAGCTTTCCAGTGCTTCGCTGGACCTCAAAGAATCTGTGGAACAATTCCCTTTCCCAGTAGCTCAGAGTGGCAAGGGTTTCTGGCAGTTCAATAATTGAGGGCATACACTATATTTTATGATTTTATTATAAAAAGATTGTGGTTTGCACTTAATATAGTTATATATACCATAATGTTTATAAATATCGTGTGGTTGTTCATTCTAAATAGAAAGGGGGTTTTTGATAATGCAAGTAATAATACCTTTAGCAGGTGAAGGCAAGCGAATGAGGCCTCATACTCATTCAAAACCCAAGCCTCTGATTAATATTGCTGGTAAATCATCTCTTAAACACATTCTTGATGAATTTGAAAAACACAAAGAACTTAAGATTTCTGAAATAATATTCATAACAGGACATCTAAAAGAAAAAATAGAGAAATATGTTAAAAAGAACTATGATTTTAAAACCCGGTTCATTGAACAGAAAGTAAGGGATGGAACAGCAGGAGCAATAAAACTTGCAGAGCCCTATATTAATGAGCCGGTTATTATAGTTTATGTTGACACTATTTTTGATGCAGATTTAGGGCTCATTAAAAAACTAAAATCTGATGAAGACGGCATAATCTGGGCTAAGGAAGTTGAGGATTACCAGCGCTTTGGTGTTTGCGTTTTAGATGAAAAAGGTTATGTAAAAAAAATTGTTGAAAAACCTAATAAGCCAATTTCAAAGCTTGCAAACGTAGGGTTGTATTACATAAAGGATTACAAACTCATGTTTGAAGGAATAAGATACATTTATGAGAATAATATAAACTTAAAAGGAGAATTCTACGTCGTGGATGCTTTCTCTTACATGATGGATAAAGGACAAAAATTCCTTTGCCCTCCTATTGAAGGCTGGCATGACACAGGTAAACCAAAGACCTTCCTGGAATCCAACAGAGAACTCCTGAAAAAAGGCAGGCACAAAGAAGTAAAAAAAGAGAACACAGAAAACAGCAAGATTATCCCGCCAGTGCATATAGCTGATGATGTTAAGATAAAAGGTTCAACCATGGGTCCTTATGTGACTATTGGGAAAGGAACAGAAGTAATTAACAGCACTGTAAAGGATAGTGTTGTTGGCGAGAGGACTGTGCTTGACTCGGCTCACCTTGAGAATTCCATTATTGGAGATGAATGCCAGGTCACAGGCACTTTTAAGAATCTTAACATAGGAGATCACTGTGTTGTTTGTTCATCTGAAACGAAAAAGAAAGAATAATTTAATAGAAAAAATAAAAACTAAAAAAGAGGTTGATGGAGTTTGCACATAATACATTCTTTTAACAGCAAGAAGGTTGACGAGCATGTTGAGAGTGAGACAGGCTTTCTTGTGAGCAACAAGAAGGGCAACTATCTCTCTCTTGGGAAAGAGAACTTTACTCACATGCAGGGCTTGTTCTTTCTTGACCATGCAAAGTGGGAGCTCTACAAGACTCTTGAAGATATCCGGCTTAATAAAGAGGCCTCGGTTATTAGGAACAATTTCTTTAATGTGCAGAGGGTTTATGATGGAGGAACCAAAGAGACCTTTAATCTTTTCAACGACTCGATGCTCTACTCTGTAAAGAAGTATGATGGAGAGATTGTGATCGAGCTTGATTTCAGAGCCATGTTTGATTTTGACGACAAAGGCAGGATTTACTCTATCTCCCAGCATGATGATATTATAATCAAGTATGATAAGTACACAGATGACTCTTTATCCAGTCTTGATAAAACCAGCTTCCTTGTGATAAAGGGTGCAAAAGAGTTCAGGCTTATTAATGAGTGGGTTAAAAAGGGTTACCCTTATGATGCAAGGAGAAAGTCTAAGTCAGAGTTTTATATATACCGGGCAATTGGAATAAAGGTTGACAAACAGCTTGACTTGGTCTTTTCCTTTTCTGATGATGAGCACAGGGCAAAGGAGCATGCACACAGGGTTTACAGGGACAAAGAGCATTTGGTGAGCTCCTTGAAGAAGTATGCTGGCCATACCTTTATGAGCAAGGATATCGCCCTTAACAGTGCTATGAAAGCCCTGGACGACCTTCTCGTAACTGTTGAGAGAAAAGAGCGTAGTGTGGGCATATTTGCCGGTCTGCCCTGGTTCTATCAGCTCTGGGCAAGGGACGAGCTCATCAGCCTTAAAGCCCTTATGCTGCAGGAGAAATACTATCTTGTTAAAAGAATCTTATTCAAATACCTTGGGAGTATATCTTCTGATGGCCTGGTTCCAAATATTCTTCCTGCTAATAAGGGCGACAAGAGGAGTATTGATGCTGTTGGATGGTTGTTCCTGAGGACAAAGGAATTCCTGAAGCTGCTTACTGCAAAAAAAATTCTTAATGAATACATGACTGTGCAGGACCTTATAAGGATAAAGAGGCAGCTGGAAAAAACAATCCAGGGCATGGTTCACATAAGCTCTTATGACGGCTTGATTGTAAATGATGAGCAGGAGACCTGGATGGACACCAAGGCTGCTATGAGGAAAGGCGCATGTATAGAGATACAGACCTTGTTCCTCTCAATGATTAGCCTTCATAACCATATAGCAAGCATAACAAACTCAAAACAGATTTTCAGGGTGATAGAAAAGGACCTGAAGCAAAAAGTGAGAAAAGAGTTCTTTAAGAAAGGGATGCTCTATGACAGTATTAGAGGCATCCTGCCTGATGATACCATAAGACCGAATATCTTCTTGGCATATTATATATACCCTGCTTTGCTCTCAAAAAATGGGTGGAAGCAGGCTTTTGACACTGTGCTTAAAGAACTCTGGGCTGACTGGGGCGGCCTTTCCACGGTCAGTCATAAAAGCCCCTTGTTCAAGATAGAGTACACAGGAGAGGATGATGTTAGTTATCATAACGGCAATTCCTGGTTCTATATCAATAACTATGCTGCCCTTGCAATGCACAGGCTTGATAAGAGTTACTATGCAAAATACATAAAGAGGGTGCTTCATGCCAGCAAGGAGGAACTGCTGTTCTCAGGCTTTGTTGGTTGCTGTGCAGAGCTTAGCAGTTCAAAGCATATGAGAAGCGAGGGTTGCCTGAGCCAGGCCTGGAGCGCTGCGTCCTTTATTGAGTTAATGTATGGCTTGCAGGGATAAAAACTTTTTAAACTAGAGCTTTTTCTTTACGAATATCATGGACTTAAAAAGCACTTGTTTTGAAAGAGCAATCTTTTTTAGCTGGGGATGTAAGATAAGGGACTGTGCTTACTGCTATATGTCAACCCAGCCAGAATTGACAGACGAGGGTGGGGGTGAGGATAAGGATAAGCATAAGCCTCTTCCACGGCGTTCAGCAGAGTCAATACTAGCAGAAGCCCTTCTTTGTAAAAAGCTTGGCTGGCACATAGGCTTTTTCTCAGGAGGGATAGGTGCTTATAAGACAGATGAATTCTTTGAAGTGTTAAAAAAGCTCTATGCAGTTGTTGGTGATAAGATATGGCTAAACATAGGGGCCTTATCCCAGGAAGAGCTGGAATTATTCAAGCCTTATACAGAGGGAGTTGTTGGCTCTATAGAGACAGTTAATCCAGATATACATGATAGGGTTTGCCCTTCAAAGCCGGTTGAGCCCTATCTAGAAATGTTTAAGAATGCAAGAGAGCTCGGATTAAAGAGAGGGGCTACAATTATTCTTGGCTTAGGAGAGAAGATTGATGATTTTGAAAGGCTTAGAGAGATGATAGAGCAGTATGGGATTGAAAAGATTCATATCTACGGGCTTAACCCTCATAAAGGAAGTGTTTTTGAGAAAGCAAAACCTCCCACGCCAGAGTATCAGGCTGAGTGGATTAGAAGGACAAGACAGGCCTTTCCTGACCTTGACATACAATGCGGTGTGTGGCTTGACAGGGTTGGGAGGATTGCCCTTCTTCTAGAAGCAGGGGCTAATAGTATCAGCAAATTCCCTGCAATAAGATATTTTGGCTCAAAAGAGGCTCATGAGCTTGAGAGGCAGGCAGGGCTTGCGGATAGGGAATTTAAGGGCACCCTTACCCAGCTTCCTGAGCTTGAGTGGGATAAAGAAGTAGATAACCTAGACTTAGATGATAAATTAAAACAAGGGATAAAGTTGAAACTAAAATCTTATCTGAGGAAGATGGGCGGTAGGCAATAAGGTAGGCAGTAATTGAATCTAGAACTATTTAGCGCTCTTCAGCCCCTTCTTAACATAATCCTCATAAAAGAATTCTGCCATTTTTATGAAAAGGGCAGCTATCAATGGCCCTATGATTATTCCGAGGAAGCCAAACACCTTTAAGCCTCCAAGCACGCCTATAAGAGCTACGATTGGATGTATCCTTCCTCTACCTGATATGATTCTGGGCCTTATGATATTGTCAATGCCAGCCACTATGAAGAATCCATAGACTAGCAGGAAGATGCCTCCGATTATATCTTTATTGGCAAGTTCTATGAAGGCAGCGGGAAACCAGATAAGGCCGGTTCCTACGACAGGCAGGAAGGCGAGAATAGTCATGATAAAACCCCAGAACACAGGATTTTTTATGCCCACTATGAAGAAGCCTATCCCTCCCAGGGTTCCTTGGAGAACTGCAACAAATATCTGCCCATAGA
>CBFDDS010000011.1:0-11336 GCA_965603625.1 Candidatus Woesearchaeota archaeon | reverse complement strand
GGTTGGGCTTTAGAGTTGAATCTGTGGCACAATAACTATAAGCCTCTAAATCAAGAGGGCTATCAGAAACATTCCCCGGCCCTACAAAGTTTGCGAGTCTTCTTTTCATTTTGATTTTGCACTGCCTTTATTAATCTTTAATTAATTTATTACCCTTTAATCTTCTGCAATTGTTTCACTCAATTCAACAACCTTTTTTCTATGATCAGCATTCTCTTTAAGATGAGCATAGCAGTAGGGGCAGGACACAATGATTTTCTTAGAACCGAGCTGTCCAAGCCTCTCCTTTGCTATCTTGTTGGCAATTTTCGGGCTGTTCTGCTTGACCCCACTTCCTGCTCCACAACAAAAGGTCTTTTCCTTTGTTCTAACAGGTTCTATCAAGCTGAAGCCGGTCTGTTTTATAACCTCCCTTGGCTCCTTGATAACCCTGTTCTTTCTTGCAAGAAGGCAGGGGTCATGGTAGGCCACCTCGCCGGTGTTCTCAGAAGTGAGCTTGTGCTTGTTAGCCCAAAGAGTCTCGGTTATGTGCTCAACCTTTATTCCATAATGATTCTTAAAAATATCATAACAGTGTGGGCAGTTGGTTATTACTTTGGTGATGTTGTTTCTCTTTATGGTTTTAAGATTCTCTTCTTTCACTTCCCTAAAATCACTTTTATAGCCGGCATTTAGTAAGGGGGAGCCACAGCAAGCAAGCTCATTAATTATCACAAAATTCACTCCAAGGTCAGCCAATATAGCCTTATAATTATCATAAAGGTCTTTCAGATAAGATTTGGTCATGCATCCCGGGTAGTAGAGGACCTTCTCTCCTATCAAGCCAGTTAGGCTGTGCTTTATTTTACTTAAAAAACCAATTGGCAAATTGAAACCACCGGAGAATAGAAAACAAGGCTGATTTTAATAAGTATTGTTTTTCAAGAAAAAGAAAGTTATAACTAAGAGATTAAAACCCTGGAAGACCCAAGAAAAGAGGGCCTTCCTGGGAAAAAGAGGTGAGTGAACATGATTTTGTGTGTTCTTTTGCTCAAAATGAGCACTGGTTAAGCACCCTACCAAGAGTTGAGGCAAATAAGGGTGTATTAACCCAGACAGCCATATCATAGGTTGGGTGCACCTTTGAATCATGTGAGAGCATAAAAGCAAGCTCTTTGTCATCTATAATGCAGAACCGGCCGTTGTGTCCTTTAGTATTCAAGACATCCGCTGACTTCTTTAAATCCTTAACAATCTCTTTTGACTTGTTTGTTAGAGAGGCCATTATCTTGATATTCACACCCTTTTCCTTTGCTTTTTTGAGAGACTTACTCAAATGTTTGTGTTTTCTTATAAGGCCTTCTTCTGTGGTCATTAGAACAATTGACTTTTTGGCATTCTTTATCATTGTATTAAGATGATTATAAATCTGGTTTCTTCCCTTTATAATTCCTGTAAGCTCAGAGGGGTTAATCATATCAACACCTTGTGTGTGGAGGGTGTTTAGTTCCTTAAGAACATCAGAAGCCTTCAGGTGCTCCATGACTTTGGATCTCTCTTGTGCTTCAGAGGTTATCCTCTTCTTGACCCTCTCTACTACTTCCTCTGGAGGGATGGCAATATATTTTATTGGCTTGCCTATCTTCATAATTATAAAGCCTTTTTTCTCCAAGCTTTCTAAAACATCATAGCTCCTGCTTCTTGGTACACCAGCAATATCGCTGAGTTCACCAGCTGTAGAAACGCCTCTTGACAAGAGGGCTGTCCAGATCTTTGCTTCATAACTATTAAGACCAAAGTCTTTGATTTTCTTTAAAAATGATTCTTGAACAATCATTAACATCTCCTCTTTAAAACCTGTTTATTCCAATAAATAACTATTATGAAGTGAAAAAAAGAAAGGGTGTTTTATTTATAAACCTTTCGTTTGTGATACTATTTTACAGTAGTTAAAAGAATTTTGGAGTGCCTCCCCTTTATTTCTACTAGAGTTTGAAAAAAGAAGAGGGGGTGGTGTGTGATTTTGTTTTTTATTTTATCTATCTTAATCTATCTTTTTTACTTTTATCTTTATTTTATTTATATATTTACATTCTTCATCTTTTTTATCTTATCTTCTTTTTTTCTTAATTAATAATTAATGAAATAGTTTCAATATAGAAAGAAATATAATTAATTAATATAATTAATAATAACTTATTTTTAAGAATAATATAATAATATTAAAAATATATATTAAATAAAGGGGTAAAAGGGAAATAAAATAAAAATTAAGAGGAGAAGAAAGAGAATAGGGCAGGGACTAAAAAATAAAATTAAAGTTTATACCAAAACCACCTTCAAATTATCATCAAATACCCTCCAACCTAATTATTTACTCTACATGAAATCAAGGTGTCAGGGCCTGGTTTCGTCTTATATGTTTTTTTATATAGGTTAAAGAATATATTCTACATGAAAACAAACTTTATAAGCCTTGGTTTCTTTTGGAAATTTTCTCGACGAATTATGGGGTGGGTAACACATGAAAAAAGAAATAAATAACATCTTTGAACAATTTCTGAAAAAAGAGTCATTATTCAAGAGCAAGAAGGTGCTTCAGGCGACCTATATCCCTGAAGAAATAAGGCACAGAGACTCTCAAGTGACACAGATAGCAAATATCCTGTCTCCTGCTCTTAGGATGGAGAAGCCCTCAAATATTTTTATATATGGCAAGACAGGAACAGGAAAGACCCTTTCTGTGCGATACCTAGCAGAGCAGATGCTTACAATGGCAGACAACAAGAAGGTTCCTCTCAAGATTATCTATATTAATTGTAAGTTGAAAAAAGTAGCAGATACAGAGTACCGGCTTATAGCCCAACTTACAAGGGAATTTGGGAAAGAAATCCCCCCTACCGGCCTGCCAACAGACGAGGTTTACAACATTTTCTTTAAGACCCTGGATGAAGAGAAAAGGATAGTTCTTCTTATTCTTGACGAAATAGACCAGGTTGTGAAAAAAGCAGGTGATGGGTTGATATACAACCTTACAAGGATAAATTCAGAGCTCAAGAATGCACAAACAACCATTGTAGGGATAAGCAATGACCTAATCTTCTCAAATAACATTGATCCAAGGGTTAAGAGTTCATTAAGCGAGGAGGAGGTCATCTTTCCCCCATATAATGCTGTCCAGCTACAAGATATCTTAAAGGAGAGAGCAGCAGAGGCATTTAAAGAGGAAGTGCTAGGAGAGGGGGTACTTCAGAAATGCGCTGCATATGCTGCCAGAGAGCACGGAGATGCAAGAAGAGCCCTCGAACTGTTGAGAGTGGCTGGTGAGCTTGCAGAGAGAAGGGGGAGTGATAAAATAACCATGAAAAACATCGATGAAGCAGAGGATACTATTGAACGCGATAGAATCCTGGAATTAGTCAAAAACCAGCCAAAACAGTTCCAAGCAACACTTTATTCAATAATTATTAACAAGAGCAGTTCAAAAACCAAATTTATACAGACAGGAGATGTTTATGATACCTACCATAAACTATGCATTAAGGTTGGATTAAGACCCCTTACCCAGAGGAGGGTTTCTGATATTATTGCAGAGCTTGATATGCTTGGAGTGATAAATGCAAAAGTGATCTCAAAAGGCAGGTTTGGAAGGACGCGCGAGATAAGCCTAATCCTCCCCCCTTCAATTGAGGTGAGGATAAAGAAAATATTAGAGGAGGATTTATTCACCTAGCCAAATAGGGTGTATTTAAAATGAGCCTTGTAAAATCCTTTTTGGAAAAAGGAATTCTTATAAGCCCGGAGGTAATGAAAGACCCGAAATTAGTGGAAAGGCTTCCTGAAATAAAAGATAAAGCTTTAGAGGAAGGGGTTGTTATTGACCGGGCATTTCTGAAGAGAGCCGGATTATTAGGGCCTGAAGAGGGAAGGAACATCAACATCCTGTTTTCTTATCAAAAAGAGCCCGGCAAGATAACAGTTAATGATTTTATTGCTTATTTTAACAAGAGATTTGAGGCATTATCTGTTATGTTAAGACAGAGGCAGGAGCTCCAGAATCCGACTAGCATTGGCCGGCTGAAAATGAAGAGGGACCGGGAGAAGTTAGTGCTCATAGGCATGGTTTTAGAGAAAAGAACAACCAAGAACAACAACATTATGATAACCCTTGAAGACCCCTCTGGGACAATTAATGTTTTGGTTAGTGACAGAAAGAGGGAATTGTATGAACTTGCAAAAAATGTGGTGCTTGATGAGGTCCTCGGTGTTGAGGGAGTTTTAGCAGGCAACTTTGTTCTTGCCAACCAGATAACAGCACCGGACGTGCCCCTTATTAAAGACCTCAAAAAAAGCCCGAGAGAAGAGGGGTTGGTTCTGCTTGGGGACCCCCACTTTGGCTCCAAGGCATTCCTACAAAAAGAATTTGAGGATTTTATTGAATGGATAAACCAGAGGAAAGGCAATGAGGAGCAAAAAGACTTTGCTTCTAAGGTGAAATATCTGGTTATACTTGGCGACTTAGTTGAAGGAGTAGGGATTTATCCTAATCAGGAACAGGACTTGGCGATAAAGGACATACAAGAGCAGTATACCCGCTTCACAGAGTATCTTAAGAAGATTCCCCCTCACATCAATATTTTAATATGTCCTGGCAACCACGACGCCGGTAGAATCTCAGAACCCCAACTAGCCTTGCTTCATAAATACACTAAGAGCCTGCAGAAACTACCTAATGTGGTTCTTATAAGCAATCCTGCTTTTGTTAATATAGGAGCAACAGAAGACTTTCATGGCTTTGACCTGTTGTTGTACCACGGCTATTCTTTAATCTACTATGCTGATAATGTGGAGGGCATAAGATCAAAAGGCGGGCAGAAAAGACCAGATTTGATAATGAAGTTCCTGCTTCAGAAAAGGCATCTTGCTCCAACACACACTTCTAACCTTTATGTTCCAGATGTAGAGGCAGACCCCTTAATTATAGATCGGGTTCCTGATTTCTTTATCACAGGCCATATTCACCGGGTTAGTGTGAGCAATTATAAGAACATAACCTTGATAAATAGCTCGTGTTGGACAGACACAACAGAAGACCAGGAGAAGCGGGGACTTCAGCCCCAACCAGCTAAGGTTCCTGTTGTTAATCTTAAGACAAGAGAAGTAAAGATAATCAATTTTTTGAAGGAGGGGGCTAAGGGCAAAGAATGAAGAAGGGTTTGCTAGACAGAAGATGAAGAAATATTTTGAGGAATTGGAGAGAGAAACCTTTAATGCCTATAAACTAGCTTCTAAAGCCAGGAGTAGGGGATATGACCCAAGTTCAAAGCCAGAGATTGTGCTTGCAAAGAACCTCGCAGAGAGAGTAATCGGTTTGATAAGTGTTGTTGCCCCCCAGCTTCAGGGCACCGGGGCAATTAAGAAAATTGGTGAGCTAGAGAAGAAGCACGGGGTTTTGGATTGGAGGGTTGCTCTTAAGATTGCTCTTGAGATAGCACAAGAGAAGTTCTGTAAATTCAAGGATAAAAAAGAAGCCATGGAAGTAGGAATACGAACTGGTTTTGCATATGTTACTCTCGGCGCTGTATCCGCCCCTCTTGAGGGATTTACCAAGCTCGAAATAAAGCCAAGGAATGATGGTAAGGGGGACTACTTCTGCCTCTACTACTCTGGACCTGTAAGAGCAGCAGGAGGAACCGCTGCCTCTGTGAGCGTACTCATAGCAGACTATATAAGAAAAAAAATGGGGTATGAGGAATATGACCCAACCGGGAAGGAAATAAAGAGGTGCCATGCAGAACTCTCTGACTACCATGAGTATGTCACCAATCTCCAGTATTATCCTTTTAGGGAGGAGTCTGAGTTCATAGCTGCCCACCTTCCGGTGGAGATTTCAGGAGACCCGACTGAGAAGTATGAGGTGTCAAATGTAACCCTTAAGGACCTACCCCGGGTGAACACAAACAGGATTCGCGGCGGCTTTTGCCTTGTTCATGCAGAGTGTCTTGCTCTTAAAGCGCAAAAGCTCTGGGGTAAGCTCTCTAAGTGGGCTCCCGACTTTGACATGGAGCACTGGTCTTTTTTAGAAGAATTCCTTAAAATACAAAAGACAGTAAAAGCAAGGAGCGGAATCGACAAGGAAAAAGATAAAAAAGACTCAAAGCAAGAAGACAAGGATAAGGACAAAAATAAAGAGAAGGAGAAGATAAAGCCAAACTTTACATATGTCTCAGACCTTGTTGCGGGCAGACCTGTATTTGGGCACCCTCTTGCGAACGGGAGCTTTAGGTTGAGATATGGCCGGGCCAGGACCTCGGGCTTTTCTGCCCAGAGTGTTCATCCTGCAACAATGCATGCGCTCAATGAATTTATTGCAATAGCAACCCAGTTAAAAGTAGAACGCCCCGGGAAGGCAGCTGCTTTTACTTCTTGTGATTCTATAGACGGGCCGATTGTGAAGTTAAAAGAGGGGTCTGTTGTCTGCCTTGAGACAGAAAAGCAGGCCAAGCAGTTCAAAAACCAAATCGAGGAGATACTTTATCTTGGTGATGTTTTAGTAAACTATGGGGATTTCTTTGATAGAGCCCACCCTCTTATACCTGCGGGTTATGTTCCTGAAGAATGGATTCTAGAATTAGAAAAAGCAGGGATAAACCTATTTGGCACCTTTGACTTTGAGAAGGTTGGTGAGTTTGTAGACATCAACAAGGAAAAGCTGGAATTGCTGTTTAATAATCCGTTAAGAACCAAGCTTTCTTTTGAGGCGGCCCTTCAGTTAAGCAAAAGATTTGGCATACCTCTCCATCCCCAACACACCTTCTATTGGAACAGCATCACGCCGGACCAGGCACTCTCTTTGGTCGGATGGCTCTCAGAGAAGGCAGAGATTATCAGGGATGGGAACAAGATTAAAATAGTTGTTCCTTATAGTGAGGAGAAAAGATACTTGGAGCTTATTGGTTTGCCCCATTCTTTTATCAATAACGAGAATGTTGTTATAGAAAAAGAGGCTGCAAAGGCCCTGCTTGGAAACCTAGGTGTTAAGGAGAAAGAAGACTTTAGAAAAGCACAAGAGGCATTAAAGGAGTTAAAGGGATTAAAAGAACCGAGCGAGAATAAGAATAAGAACAAGAACAAGGACAGAGGCGGGAATGAGGAAAGGCTCTCAACCCTTGACATGATAAATTCACTTAGTAGAGTTAAAATAAATGATAAACTCGGCACCTTTATTGGGGCAAGAATGGGAAGGCCTGAGAAGGCAAAGATGAGAAAACTCACCGGTAGCCCCCACGTCTTGTTTCCTGTGGGCAAAGAAGGGGGGAAGTTTAGATCTTTTCAAGCCACTCTGGAAAAAGGAGAAATCAATGCCCAGTTTACGCCCTTCTATTGCAAGCGCTGTCAGAGAGAAACAGTTTTTAGCGTGTGTGAGGTCTGCGATAAGCCTACTGAAAAGATGCGTTACTGCAGAGAGTGTGGTTTAGTAAAAGAGTGCCCTCATGAGCCAACACCATATAAAATGATTAATTTCAAAATAAAAGAAAGCTTTCCTCTTGTTCTTAATAAATTGGGAACCAATATTTTTCCAGACCTAATAAAGGGGGTGCGTGGGACCAGCAATAAAGAGCACATTCCTGAACATCTGGTTAAAGGCATTTTGAGAGCAAAGCACAGAATCTATGTCAACAAGGACGGCACGATAAGATATGACTGCTCAGAGATACCCCTCACACATTTTAAACCCAGCGAAGTGGGGGTGTCTTTTAAAAGACTAAAAGAGCTAGGCTATACTAAAGATATCCGCGGAGTTGAATTGGGTTCTGAAGATCAGGTTGTTGAGTTAAAACCACAGGACATCCTGCTTCCCTGTAACCCAGTCTCTCCGGAAGAACCCGCAGATGAGGTCTTATTCAGAATATCTAAGTTTATTGATGAATTATTAGAAAAATTTTATGGCCTGAAGCCATACTACAACTTGAAAACAAAGGAAGACATTGTTGGCCATCTTGTTATAGGCCTTGCCCCCCACACCTCTGCTGGGATTCTTTGTAGAATTGTCGGCTTCTCAAAAACCCAGGGCTTTGTAGCACACCCTTATGTGCATGCTGCCATGAGGAGAGACTGTGATGGTGATGAAGGCTGCCTCCTTCTCTTAATGGATGCTTTTATTAATTTTTCAAAAAAATACTTGCCTGGGAGCAGGGGAAGCACCATGGACGCTCCCTTGGTATTAACCTATGCTCTTAACCCTTCTGAGGTTGATGACATGGTTTTTAACATGGATATTGCATGGAAGTACCCTCTTGAATTTTATCAAGCCTGCAGGGAGCATAAGATGCCCTGGGAGGTGAACATAAAACAGGTTAGCCATGTTCTTGGCACGCCATCGCAGTACGAAGGGATGGGCTTTACCCACGACACAACAGACATGAACCAAGGCGTGCTTTGTTCTGCTTACAAACTCTTGCCAAGCATGGAAGAGAAATTAAAGGGCCAGATGGATTTAGCAGAAAAAATAAGGGCGGTTGACACTGTTGATGTTGCAAGGTTGGTTATTGACAAGCACTTTATGAAAGATACCAAAGGGAACCTAAGAAAGTTTTCACAACAGGAATTCCGGTGCGTTGGGTGCAATGAAAAATTTAGACGGCCGCTCCTGTCAGGTAAGTGCTCTGCTTGTGGAGGAAAAATAATTTTTACTGTTTCAGAGGGCTTTGTAATAAAATATCTGGAGTTAAGCATGCGCTTAGCAGAGAAATATAAGGTTCCGGTTTATATGAGGCAGACCCTTGAGCTCTTGAAGCTGAGGGTTGAGAGTGTTTTTGGCAAGAAAAAAGAAAGACAGGAAGCCTTGGGGGCATGGTTGACTGCTTAGATTTGGTTGGGTGCTTAGGTTCAAATCTTTGAATAAACTGAATATTTTGCACCACATGCCTGACACTTAATAAAATAAATATTTCCTTCTTTAGTCATCTTTGTGTCTGGTCTCCCACATTCCCTGCACACCACAAAGGCATCAGCATATTTCTGGATTTTTTCATTAACCCTGCTTGCCGGGATCTTGGTTCCCAGCAGCACAAACTGTTTCTTAATATCTCCTGGTGTTGCCAGTTCTTTTAAAACATATTTTAGCATGTGTGCTGGTTTTCTGCCCAAGTGCTGGGCAATCTGGATAAAATTACTAAGAATTGTTTTATTGCCTTGGATGTGTCCTCTAACTTTAGGAATCACAAACCTTTCAGAGCTCTGCTTAGTTTCAGGCAGGGCCTTTTTTCCTCGTTTTAATAATGATTCGTAACTATCCATTTTGCAACCTCAAGAAAAGGTTGTTGTTTTATAAAATTATTTATTCCAAAAGGTTTATAAAGAGAAAAACAAGGAAATAAGAGCATGGTCCTTGAGTCCCTTATAACCCCTTTTAAGGCAGAGCAGAGGCCTTCGAAGCTCCTTTTACTCGGAGCGAGTTTCGGTAGTATAGCCATCTTTCTGAGCCTATGGATCTTTAAGTCACAGGCGAGTTTAATAATGGTCTTTCTAACATCCATGGCAGCCCTTCCGCTGATATACAACACTATTAAGATGGAAGAGGAGAAGGACTTGGAGGGTATGGAGGAGAAATGGCTTTTAAAAGAGCACAGCAAGGCCTTGATGTCATTTGTTTTCCTGTTCATAGGCGCAACCATTGCCTTTTCTTTCTGGTATGTTCTCCTGTCTTCTGACACAGTGAGTACTCTTTTTCAGGCGCAATCCGCAACTATAAATGCTATTAACAGCCGAGTCACAGGGCACCTTAGTTTTAGTGCAAACATAAGCTTTTTTTCAAAGATTTTCCTTAACAATGTAAAGGTGCTTATCTTCTGCATCCTCTTTTCCTTTGTTTATGGCTCTGGCGCAATCTTTATTCTTATGTGGAATGCCTCTGTTATAGGCACGGCCATTGGCAATTTTATAAGGAGCGAACTCGCAAGCGCTGCCCAGCTGATTGGGTTTGACAAAATCGCTCATTACTTCCAAGTTATCAGCATGGGTCTGTTCAGATACTCTATCCATGGGATACCAGAAATCTTAGCCTATTTTGTGGGCGGACTCGCAGGAGGCATAATTGGTATCGCTGTTATAAAGCATGACTTCGGAACCTCCAAGTTTGAGCACATACTGCTAGATTCTGCTGACTTGCTCCTACTAAGCCTTGGAATTTTGTTTATAGCAGCTCTGCTAGAAGTTTTTGTAACACCAATAATCTTTTAGGTGTAGTGTTCTTGGTCGGCGCAGTTCTATATTTTCTATATTTCTATTCTAGAATCTTCAACTTGCCTGGCCGAATCTCGAAAATCTCTCCTTCCTCGATAAGTTTTTTGATAAGCTCCTCTGCATTCGGTGCGGCACTTCTCTTTTTTACTTCCTCTATGTCTGCGCCTTCGCCAACATCAAGATCTTTAATAAAAGAAATGATTTTCTGAAAATGATTTGTGGAATGGGCTTCTTCTCTTATCAAGACAGGTTTTTCTTTCTTTAATTTCTTTTTTTTCCTGTTTAAAACCCTGAGTTGGAGTTGCCTGTACTGACCCCACTTTTGGTCTACTTTTTTTATTATCTCTGGCAAAAGATACTTTTCCTCGTTATAAACACGGGGACGCCCGATAACCATTACCAAGTCACTGATATTCAAATCATCAAAGGCCTCATTTTCAAAACTCCTGAGGAGGATTCTTCCGCTTCCATCATCAATTATCGCTCCCCTGGCCGCTTCCTTGCCAACAACAACCCCCATTAGGTTAACCCGGGAGAGGTCTCCTGCCTCTGTAGAGAAGTAGCTGGGTTTCCATCCCTCTGTCCTCACAAAACTTCCTCTAAGCAAATCATTAATCACGCAGATTACTGCTGTTTCCCTTTTGATGTCAGCCATAAAAATCACAGCTCTTTGAGTTATTTGCTTCTCCCGAACCCAGAGGATTATATTTTTGAGATAACCCCGTGCTTTGGACTAAAGACATCTCCTGAGCGCTTGAGCCTATCCAAAGTCTCATTCACCTTGTCCCTACTGATTCCCTTTATCTCAGCTTCTCTCTCTATGTCCTCGACAGGGATAGTCTTTCCAAGTATCTTTTCAAGTTCAGTGATTATCTCTCTTATAACAACAATGTCGCTTCTCTCAGAGGCACTGATACCAGTTGCAAGCCTGTCAATATCAATCTTTCCTGTATCTGGATCAATACCTATCTGTGACAAGCAGTAATGCACGAGCTCAATAGCTTTTTTAGCATCCTTTTTTTGCACTTTGTCGCGCAGCTCTGATCTTGCACTGGCCTCGCTAAGCCTGATAAGGGCTTCTAGTTGTCTTGGGCTGATGGAGATGGTTCTTA
>CBFDDS010000010.1:0-11668 GCA_965603625.1 Candidatus Woesearchaeota archaeon | reverse complement strand
TTAAGATTCTCTAAATCTAATATTCCTTGTTCATGGCTCAGAAAACCGTAGAGGCCTTCTTGCATGTCCGGGTATTTATCTTTTTGCTTCATCTTCTTTGCTTGGTTTTCTTTTTAGCATTATTATACACATTCCAGATAGTCCTGTCATCCCGATTGAGTAGGCGAGCAATCTCACTATACCTTAATCCAAGCTCATCTTTCATATAGACAACAACAGATTCAAGAACACCGAATTGCCTATTCTGTAGAACTTGTATGGGTATGCTTACGCTTTCTTTGTCATGGGGGGCGATGAGTTCGATTACTTCCTTTGTGTTTAGGTCATGTTTTTCTTTCAGGCTTTTTAGAACTAGCTGGAATGCGTTGTAGAGCGCGTCTTCTCTTATTTTTTCTCGCTTAACCAGGTCCAATTTTACTTATTATATAAGTTATTTTTTTTATTTTTACTTGTATAAACAGTTTTAATTAAGTGAAAAATCAAAATATTACTTATTTTATGAGTTTTTATATATAAATTTTTCCATTTATTACTTATTTAGTTTGATTAAATATTTTTTTTACTTACTATGTAAGTTATTTTGAAAGATTTGTTTTATTTTATTTTTAAATTCTACCTATCATTTGTGAATTATCTTCATATTATATGAGACAATATGTTACAATATCACTCATTATATAAATACTTTTCGCTTTTTTATCCAATTACAAAAATAATATATATACAAGCCCCAAACCCAAGGGATATGATAACGCCCATCAAGAAAAAAGACCTTGAAAAACAGGGCTACAGGCTGTCTGGTGAGCATTCTGCAGTAAAGGTGTGCCTATGGACCAAGAAGAGCCTGAGAGATGAAGGGAGGTGCTATAAGCAGAAATTCTACAACATCAACAGCCATAGATGTGTGCAGATGACGCCCACTCTGCCCAACTGCACCCTAAGGTGCCAGTGGTGCTGGCGTGACATTGAGCACACTCATCCTAAGTGGACAGGGAAAACAGACTCCCCTAAGAAAATAATCCAGGAGTGCATAAAAGCACATGTTAAATATCTGCAGGGCTTTGGGGGCAACAAAAAGACCAATAAGAAAAAATATGAGCAGGCCCAAAAGCCGCTTCACTTTGCCATCAGCCTTGCAGGAGAGCCAACCATGTACCCCAAGCTTCCAGGATTGATAAAGGAGCTCCACAAACAGGGCATAAGTTCATTCTTAGTGACCAATGCAACCAATCCTGAAATGTTAAAGAAGCTCAAAAACAATTCGCCAACCCAGTTATATATAACTCTGCCTGCACCAAATGAAAAGATTTTCAGAGAGATGTGCTCTCCACTTATCAAGGATGCCTGGAAAAAGATTCTTGAATCACTCAGAATAATGAAGGAGCTGAAAAATAGAACGCGAACAACAATAAGATTAACCCTTGCAAAGAACAAGAACATGATTCACCCGGAAGAGTATGCAAGGCTCATAAAAATAGCAGACCCAACCTTTGTTGAGGTAAAGGCATACATGCATGTTGGGTACTCAAAGAAAAGAATGGATCTCAAAGACATGCCCCGCCACAATGAGATAAAAGAATTTGCAGAGCAGATAGCAAGGCATACAGGTTATAAGATTATCGACGAGCAAAAGCCTTCCAGAGTGGTTCTTTTGATGAAGAAGGACAGGAAGGATAGAAAACTAAAATTTTAAAGTCAATTAAATTTCAATTAATTTTCCTTCTGGGCCAGCATTAATAATCAATGATTTACCGATTTTGTCTTGCACTCCTTCGTTATCATGCAGATGGCCGCAGATAACGATCAAGGGTTTTTCGTTTTTAATGAATTTTGTATAACTCTTATTGCCTACGTGTTTCCCCATTATTAAGTCTGTTTTGTTACCGTAAGGAGGGCCATGAAGCATTAGCACAAGTTTTTTCCCTTCGCTTTTCTTATGTATTTTTTTGCAAACTTTTCAAACTTATTGTCTTCAAGTGCAAAGCCTCCTCCGCCATAACCTGCAAATATAATATTTTCTTTTTCATAGAATTTCTTGTGAAAAAATGTAAGATTCTTGTGTTTCTTGCACTCTTCCTTAAGCCTTTCTTTTGCTTCATGATTGCCATGGAATATTAGCACGGGCTTGTTAAAGCTGTTAATCTCTCTTAGAATGCTCTTTATCTTGTGCTCAAACATGGTCATGTCTCCTGCGCACAGGATAAGGTCTGCCTTGGCTGCTTTTTTCTTTACCTTTCTCAGGGCCTTTTCATCTCCGTGCGTGTCTACAAAGGCTAAAAGCATCATTTTATTTATTGATAATTTAATATTGGTATTTAAATTTTTACAAAAAATATGTGGGTGGGAAATGTTATTTATTGATATTCTTCTAGTAAAAAAAGCTTAAAAACAGCCTTATAACGTATTTTGTATGGTTTTTTTAGCTTCTTAATGGTTTTAAACTATAAAATAACCTGTTATTTGAGAAAAGCGAAACATTTATATATTTAGATATCAATACTGGTTGTGTAAAAAGTATCTTTAGGTCTTTTTGTTGGAAAATGGTATTCTCAAGAAAGAAGAGAGATAATAGCGTAGAAGAGCTAAGTGATATCATACACGCTACAGAGGGAGACGAGAATGTAGCATCAACAGTGGTTGAGGCAGCTAGCACTATTAATCAATTCAGAAATAAATACTTCAACAACAATTTCTTTAATCCAGTCAACATATATCGTTATTTCAAAAGAGGAGGAATGATTATTTATACTAATTACCTGGATGATACACAACTTAAAGTAAACGGGGGAGATGCAGTCTTTATTAATGATGACTCTCATACAATCTATAATCAGAAAGGCAAGAAAAAACTGGAGAGAATACTGAACAAGAATGTAGATGGGGCAGTAGAGATGTCTCCTGAAGGAATTCTTAAATCATATTTCAGGATGTTAGGGGTTGATGCTGATGATGTTGCTGTAGAAATCGGATTGGTAGACAGCCGAGAGCAGGCATCCTCTGCAGTATGGGGGTTTAAAGGAAAACCTGTTTTTGCAAGACACAAGGATTCAATTGCTTCAACAGCCAAGGACGCAAGAATTTACCTCATCACCCTGAGCGAGGAAACAGGAGACTGGAGAGTGATGAAAGCAGGCAGGATACTCTACTCAACAAACCCAGGAGAAACCCATGCGAGTTATCTTCCTCACATAACTCCAAAAAGTTTTAAAAACCCAGCACATTCTTCCCCTTCAACATGCAATCCTACATACAAACGACTGAGTACACCACGGCCGCTTGCTCATTAATGGCGGTTATTAATCATTTCAAACCAGACTTCAAACTAACACGAGAGACTGAGTTCATTATATGGCAGGGCACAGCAAACCTGCCTGTAAGAGCATCATCAATATATGGACTCGCCTTGTTTGCAAAGGAGCATGGGCTTGAGCCAAGCATTGTACTCGGAGAAAAAGAGTATGAATATCCTGATTACAGGTTCAAAGGCTACAAGAAAAAAGAGATTGATGAGGCAAAGTTTTCATCCAAGCTCTACCATAAAAAAGCAATGAGCCTGAAGATTCCTGTTGAGGAGAGAGAGTTTGAATTCAAAGAAGTAAAAGCCTTGGTAAAGAAAGGCCAGGTGTTGATGCTCAGGATAAACGAGGGCACTTTAAGACAAACAGGCAGCACCTCAAAATATGTTGTTGTTTATGAACTCAAGGACAAAGAGTTTGGTGTGATGGACCCAAAGCAGGGCTTAGTAAAAGTTAACGAAGAATTGCTGAAAGAAGCCTTTGAAAGCCTTGAGTCCAAGAAGAAGAGAGATCATAGGATGATAATGTTTTAGACCATATAATAATCCTCAAGAATAACAGTATCAAGAACTTCTAGGTTTTTTACTGTATACAACCTCCCATTACTAATCTCAATAATTCTTTTTGCCAGCTTTTCCCCGTGCTTGTCAAGATTTATCCCAACAACACTGATGGTTATCTCCTGGTCTCTTGCAACACTCACAGCCCGCAGGGTCTCTTCTTCTGGCTTCTTTCCCTTAGTTGGAAGAACATCTGTTAGCAGGATCGGGTGTTTGGTCTCATTGCTGGTGCCGAACACCTCTATTGCTCTCTGTATTGTCTTTGCAATGTCTGTCTCTGCCCTTGCCCTTATACTTGTTATGCTTCTGAGGATGTCGTCAAAGTCAAGGGTTGGAGGCACAACCTTTTTTACTTCTTCCCCAAATACTATGAGCCCGACTTTATTCTTTTCATTGATAGCCTTGTAGGCCAGTGCTACACCTGCCCTCTTACCAACTCCCAGCTTTTCTCCTTTCATGCTGCCGCTGGCGTCAAGGGCATATATTATGCTTATGCCTCCTTTTTTTTCTCTCTCAAAAATCCTGAGGTCTTCTTTGAGCAGTTGCTTGTGCTGCCTCCTAATGGCTGTCTTTACACTCTGCCTGACAGCAATATCCCTGTATCTTGTTTTTTTGTAGGGAGCATAATCCTTTTTATCGCCATATATATCCTTTTTTTTCTCCTTCTTCTCACCCAAGCCCTTTATTCTCAGCTTATCAAGTTCCTCTGTGTATAGAACAAGCGAGCTTAGCTTTAAGCCCTGGTCTGTAAGCTCCCCTTCCTTATTAATTAATTCTTTTTTCTTAAGCTCCTTAATGTTCTCATCAATATTCTTTTTCAGTTCTTCCCTGAACTCAGGTATCCTGATATTCTTTTCAACAAAGCCAGAGTCATAGCCAGTCAGTTTCCGGATGATAATATCCCCATAAAGCTGTTTTGCAAGCTTATAGTCATTAACAAGATTCTTAAAAATCAAATCAGGCACAAAGCTTGAGAGATTCTGGTTTATGCTCTCAGTCAGGAGCTTTCCTTCCTCAATTGTTTCCTTGTCGCTCTCAAGAACACTATGCATTAGCTTGTTCTCTTCTTTCTGCTTTGCAAGCTTACCGCTCAGCTCCTCTGCCTTTTCAAGCTTAGAGAATTTCTCTTTTGTGCGCTTATACTCTATTGGCTCTATGCTACCGGCCACCACCCATCTCTTTAGAAAACTTCTCGAACTCCTCCTTAACAAAGTCCTCGGGTGATTTAAGGAATTTAACACTGGGTTTGAGGCTAATCCTGTGGCTGAGAACCGACACAATAACAGCCTTGACATCTCCAAGAGATACTTTTTCCCTGCCGTTGATGTATGCATTGCTCTGCGCCCGCTCATACAGGCCAAGGCTTGCCCTTACACTGGGCTTCTTCTCAACATCATTATCAGCTCTCAAATCGCGGATAAAATGAATAACATTGAACAGGAGCTGCTGCGGGAACTCAACAATTTCTTTGCCAGACTTCCTCACAATCTCAAGCTCCAGCTCTGTTGTTTCTGGATACTCCATGTATATCAAGTCAAACCTGTCCAGGAAAACATCGCTTAAGGGCTCTGTGCTCTTATCATCAGGGTTCATTGTGCCGATGAATATAAAGCTGACATCAAAGTCAAAGGAGTAGCTGCCGATAGTAATCTTTTTCTCTTCCAGAACCTGGAGAAGGGCATTCTGCAATTTCTCGCTGCACCTGTTAACCTCATCAAAGAACAGAATTCCCTGGTTTGCCTTAAAGATTTTTCCAGGGCTGAATGCTTCTACACTAAGAGGCCCATACTTCAATGCCTTTATAGGGTCAATATCTCCTATAAGGTCTTCTGCTGTTAAATCCGGGCTTCCCTGTACTCTGACAAACAGGTCCTTGCCTTTGAGAGTTTTGGCCTTGATTTTTTGTGCTTTCTTTTTCTTTTCCAAGCACTCAGGACAGCAGGGATTATCAGGCAGGCAGTTAAAGCTGCACTCACACACAGCCTTCTCTGGCACTAGCTTGGCAACATTCTTGGCAAGCGTGGTCTTGCCAATGCCTGGCTGCCCGACAAGAATGATGTGCCTGTCCATGAGCAGGGCTGACTTTACCTGAGCCTTTACTCTTGCCAGGCCCAGTATATCGCTGAAATCAGTCTCCATTAAGTTCTTTTTGAATTGTTCGGATATCATAGGCCCTTCAGGAAAGAAAGAGGGGTTTATAAAGTTTTACTCTCTACTTATGTTTAACCAAGGTTCATATCAACTTGACAAACAAGCCGAACACTTGTGCGCCTGACACCATGATGATTGTGACTATGATTCCTGCAATGATAACACCAATAATGCTGGCCACCATATACTTCTTGAATCTTAGGCCGAATATATTTGCTGCGAGTGCTCCTGACCACACACCAGAGCCTGGCAGGGGTATGCCGATAAATATTGCCAGCCCCAGCTCGCCGTACTTCTCGACGTATTTCCTGGCTTTCTTCTGCACTCTCTCAATTGTTTTATGATAGAGCTTGTCTATGGGTTTTATCCACCGCACTAAGTGAATTAACTTGTTCCAGAAAAAATAGGTTAGAGGAGCAAGGATGATGTTGAATATTACACACACAACAAAAACAATCCACCAGGGATAACCCAGCAGTATTCCGTATGGTATGCTTGCTCTTAGTTCAAGGAAGGGGAGCAGGGTGAGTACTGCTATTACTAATAAATCCCTTATTATGTCAATCATAAGCTTAAAAAGAAGGAGGGTATTAAAATATTTATTGGTTTATCCTGCTTTATTTTGCTACCTGAGTGATTGGTGTTCCAACCAGGTGTTTAAGTGCATATTCTTTCATCTCATGGAAGATTTTTGCCTGTCTCTGCACCTCTGCCTCTGCTTCTTCATGGCCCATGCCTGAGGTTTCTTTTGCAAATGAGTAAACCCTGCCAAAGTATAATGGCTGCATTGCTTCCAGCAGTTCCTCTTTGTTCTCAGCTCTTGGGTAGGCTACCAGAAGGTCATAGAGGGTTCTTGCCCATAGGTCTGCACTAATATTATTAATCTCCAAGCTGACATTATTCAAATCTGCATATGTTGTTTCTGAGAGGTATTGCTTTAGTATGTGCTTCTTGTTGCTCATTCCATTGTTATAGTTCCTTCTGAGATTGTCTGTGTTTATGCACATGGCCTGGGGTTCTTGCAGCTCTGTGTTCCCAAATATTATTGGCTGTTCTATTCCATTATTTGGGATGGCGTGCTTGTTATCATTAATAACACTGAAAAGGGTTCCTATTACCTGTTTGAACATTGGCCCCAGGCTTTCTCCTGGGTCTTTTACTTTGTGGATCTTTGCCCCGAGAGTTGCTGAGCATACCTTAAAACCTCCAAGCAGAGCGTGTGTTGTCATGAAGATGTCTATGCCAAAGTGTCTTATGGTTTCGCTCCATTCCTGTTCAAGCCAGTGCCCTGCAAGCCTGCTTGAGAAGCTGAAGTCTCCTCCTATGGGCTGCCTGATATTCTTTCCCAGAAGCCCGACTGTGATTGGATACACAATATTATTTGTTATTGTGCCGTCATACTTATGCCTTGAATACAGGGGGGTTACCAGGTCTGCCCCTCTCAGGATTGGCTCTGCAAGGCTCTTTATCCAGTCTGGGGTTATGCTCTTCAGGTCTGCATCGACAACCACCACTGCTTTTGGTTTTAGCTCTTTCACAGCTTTGAATAGATTATAGAAATTGTTTCCTTTTCCTTTTACTCCTGGAGGAGTACTGATATATCTCTTTGGTATGTCTTCTGTGGGTGTGCTTAGGAAAGCCTCTTTGGTATTATCAGGCGAATTATTATCAACGTTTATTATCAGACAAGAATATTGAGGATAGAAGTTTTTTAAGCCTAATGCAACTTGTCGTGTGACATAGCTTATGGCATCCGCTTCATTGTAGCTTGGAATTCCTACAATGATATCGGCCTTTTCAGGCTCTTCTGTTGGTTTTGTGTCCATCTCTTTACCCACGCCATCCCTGTTTGTATTATTTTATCTTACTTTTTGGAGAAAGTAATATATATACTTTTCTATTTTACACAACTGGTAGGCTAATTAGAAGGGATTTTCTAACTGTAGATAATCACTATATTTAATTATTAAACTAATAGTATTAATAATCAATAGAAAGTTAATAGAAATCAGTAGAATTTAGAAATCAGTAGAATTTGTTTTTATACAGATTCCAGGTTCGTATAAACTCAGCATGGGGCCAGGCAAGAGGGATAGTCACAAAGGCAAGACCCTCTTTGACAAACTTGGGGTTCTTCCTCACGTTCTCTATCATCACAAGCCTGTCCTCTCTGAGGATGCCTGATTCTGTGAAGTCCTGGACATAGTCCTCAAATTCATCCTTGGTGGCTACATGCTCTGGAATAAGAAAATCATAGGTGTTCTTGAGCACCCAGTTGAGATACATATCAGCCTCCTCCCTGATACCGCGCCTGATGAAATGCTTGGCAACCATCAAAGTGAAATGAGGCCAAGGGCCCCAGCCGCCATTGTTCCTGCCGATATGCCTCTGGTACCTGCAAACACCGCCCAGCTCCTGGTGCCAGAGCTCCTTCTCAATGCGCTTGACAGTAAGAATCATCTTGTCATCATTGTCAGCAAAAACACCGAACTCTGACAGCCCGATAGTGCTGGCATCAGCATCAGTAACAACAGAACTGCTGGCCTTGAGCCTGATGGTCTTGATAAAGCTCTTAACCCTGGAGTTCCACATATAGTTATTAATCCCGTTCTTAATGTTCTTGGCCAGCTCATGGTAGTTGGTTTTCTTATCAATCTTTTTTCCGAGCTCGTAAGTTCTTTGGAGGGCTCCGTAGCTAACAGCATTGGCCCAGATCTCCCAGCCATTCTCGTAGGGAGGGAATTCATGGATGGAGTTTGGGGAATAAACCAGGTTTCTGCTCTTAGAAATATCTCTCTTGATGTAATCCATGCCTCTCTCAAGGTTATGCCAGTACTTCTTTACAAAATCCAGGTCATTGGTTGCTACTACATAATCATAGAAGGCAACTGTCATGAGCCCAATCTCTCCTACCTGGAGTGGCTTGTAGCTGGAATCATTTCCATTAACATCATATCTCTGGGGGAAGGTGCCGTCATCCAGCTGCCTCTCCCAAACAAACTCCAGGGCTCTTTTTGCGTTATCAAACAAGCCTGCAGATATAAAGCCCATGGTGCAGAAAGCATGGTCTCTTGTGTATATATGAGGATATCTTGTTCCCTTGGGAGAAGCCAGGCACCCTCCATTCTCAAGCTGCACGCTCTTAAGAACCTCTATGCTCTTGGAGTAGAGCTTCTCCATGCTCTCGTGATGTAGAATAGTTTTTCACCTCTTTTTGTATGATATTATTCCAGTCTTCAGGCCCCACCTTTACCATATATCCCTGATTAACCTCGTCAAACATTGGAAGGTCAGTATCCGCGTCTCCAAGGGCAATTGTTCTTATACTTGTTTTATATTCTTTCTCAAATAATTCGCTTAGTATTCTTATTGCTTTGCCTTTATCATTGTTTCCAATTATATGAAAGTACCTCCCTCCTTTGGTAAGATGCAAATGTTTTTGCTCAACAAGTTCTCTCAGCTTGTCTTCATCTCCCTTGAACTTGAAGGGTTCATCATACCCTCTTATTTTTGCAAGCTCTGCTTGTTTGCGTGGCAAGTTGGAGTCACTGACAAGCTCCTCAAGCTTCATATCTCCAAAGCCAACTATGGCACTGTCAGGCATCTGCTCCTTTATTTCCTTTAGCGCTCCTATTAGTTTAGGATAGTAGGTTCCGAGTTCAATAACAAGATAGCCATCCTCTTCTCTTTGATATTCAAAGTGAGTGCTGAAATAACCCTTGGGAATGTATATTGCTCCCCCATTCTCCACGATAAAGGGCTCTTTTATTTTCAGTTTTTTCAGGTAAAACTTGGTCTCCTCAGCGGTCTTGCTTGTGCATGGTACTACTGCAATGTTTTTCTCTTTCTTGTTCTCTTTTTTGATGAGCTTGAGGGCTGGCTTTGCCTTCTTGAAGGAATAAGTATCAAGGTCCAGCAGGGTTCCATCCAAATCCGTGAATATTATTAATTCCATTTTATTTTATTAGTTCCTTTTCCTCAGATTGAAATCCTTGAGACTCTCTGCTTAATATATTCTCCTTTAATCAAATCCTTTATTAGTTTTTCAGGAGTTTTATATTTTCTCTTTTCCTCTGCAAAGAATCTTCCTTTTTTCTCAAGCACTTTTTTGTGTTTGCTCTTAAACCTCTTTACATTTACTTTTTCCCTGGCAGGAGGCCCTTTTAGGACTACTTTGTCTGAGAGTTTCTCTTTCTTAACAATATAATACAGTGTGCTCTTCTTCTCCTCAAACTCCCAGCCTGCTTCTATAAGAGTGAAGTCGTGCTTTTTCAGGTGCTTTTTGATGTGCTCAAAGCTCTTCATCACCTTAGCGCCGATTACATCCTCTTTTCCTTTCAGGGGCTTTGCCTTAAGTACAACCAGGCATTCCTTTTTTGCCTTGGCTTTCAACTCCTTAACCCTTAATTTTTTTATTGCAAAACATTCCTCGCTTGGTTTTTCCAAGAACTCCTTTGCCTTGTCCTTGAAGAGTTCAAACTTCTCGCGCGAAACAGCTGCTGCTGCATTCCTATCGGGCTGTATGGGGTCAACAATGATGAGGGGCGACTGGGTCTTTGACTTGTTCAACTGCTTCATAGGGTCTTTCAGATGGGAGGCAGGGTCAAGCACCACTTTGCCCCCCCAAACACTTGCCTGCATTAGCAGGTTCTCAAAACTTCCATAGTATATTATCATCAAGTCAAGCACATGCCCGGAGAAGCCCCTGATATAACTCTCTGCTCCATAGACCTTCACTGCTTTGCAGAACTGCTTTGCCAGCCTTATCTCACTCCCGAGCCTGGGCTTTTTCGAGAGATGCTTTTTCACATAATCAACATGCAGGGGGCTCATGTCAGTAACATTGACTGCCTGCTTATAATTATTTATCTTGAGCACAGGAACCATCTCAAAGAGGAGGCTCTTTTTTTTCAGCTGATAGTAATCCCTGCTGCCGTGCACCAGCTCTGGCTTTAAAGGCTTTAGTGCTCTCCCAAGCAGCTTGGAGATATCCCTGCTCCTGTAGTCATAGTCAAATCTCACAAACAGGTCAATATCAAAGTCATTCTTCAGAATGGTTCCCTTTGCATAGCTGCCGCCTGCAACACACACAGCCTTTATCTTGTTTTTCTTGAGGAGGGCATTAATCTTTTTTATAGTGTCATCTACTTCTTTGAATACCTGCTTTTCAGGCTTTACTCTGCTTATGGTTTTTTCAAAGATTGCTTCTATCCTATCTTTAGTCATAGTGATAGTTTAGTGGGTTAGGTTATTTAAATTTTGTTAGAAGTTAGCACCAGCTACGGCACGCTTTTACTTTAATAGAGCTCCAGCTCCCCGGATGGGGCATCCCCCTCTTCCGCTTCTACAGTTGATTGTATGTTGCCTCTGCAAATAATGGTGCTAACCCTGTCTACCCCACCAATAAATTTATAAACATCTGTTGTTAATTTAAAATTAAATAAAAAAGAGGTAATTATATGGACGCGCTCCTTGTGCTTACCAACATAGGCATTATTCTATTACTCGGACTTCTAGTATCTGTGCTTTCTAAGAGGCTTAAGATTTCCAATGTGTTGCTGCTTGTGCTCCTAGGTCTTGTTCTTGGCAGGATTTTATACAGTGGCCACCCATTGTTTTTTTTTGAGCCTAATCTGCTTGTGGGCATAGGCATCCTTGCCC